>JBBSRS010000119.1:0-7389 GCA_038242795.1 Burkholderiales bacterium | reverse complement strand
GAAGTCTTGCGCGCCAGCCTCGATGGCGGCCAGTTCCGGGTCGGCACCAGCCGTCAGCGGCTCAGCCTCGATCATGCCCATATGGTCAAAGTCCCAGGCCACCGAGCCGGCGCTGCCCAGTTGCCCCTTGCGGAACAGCACGCGCATC
This sequence comes from Burkholderiales bacterium, assembly GCA_038242795.1. GTDB lineage: Bacteria > Pseudomonadota > Gammaproteobacteria > Burkholderiales > Burkholderiaceae_C > Polaromonas. The sequence continues at coordinate 7,241 of JBBSRS010000119.1, read as the reverse complement.
TCGGACGCGGTGCGGTTGACGTTGTCGGTCAGGCATTCGACCATCAGCGGCACCTGGTGCGGCGCGAAGCCCTCGTAGATGACATGGTCGAAATGCACCGTCTCGCCGGTCAGGCCGGCGCCTTTCTTGATGGCCCGGTCCAGCGTTTCCTTGGGCATCGAGAGCTTGCGCGCCTGTTCGACCACCAGCCGCAGGCGCGCATTCGACGCCGGGTCGGCGCCGCTGCGCGCCGCGATCATGATGTCCTTGGACAGTTTCCCAAATACCCGGCCCCTGGCATTTGCCGCCAGGTCCTTGCCTTTTGCTTTCCATTGCGCGCCCATGACTGGTGTTCCTTGAGGTTGTCGCACTCTGCGGCGACGGAAGTGGTTCGGTGGCCCTGGGCGTTCGCGCTGCCAGCAAAGGCAGCGTGCTTGACCGGGGGATTCCGTTATACACCCGCAATGGGTGACATCGGGGTGCTGGACGGGCCTTCGCTGTCGGCCGCTGGCCCGTTGCGCGAACGGCCGCACGGCGTTGCGCCTGGATTCGGAACCAAAAAAGGCTTGTCCGCAATGCTGGCGTGCATCGACAGCTATCATTTCAATCGTCGCAAATGGTTTTGGCGCTGTCCGGGCCTGCCGCGTTCCGGTTTCAGCCGCCGGGCGTGGCCCGTGGCGGACTGGCAGGAGCTGCCGGCAGGCTTCCCAGCAGGTGGTCCAGCAAGGCCACCAGCTTGTCGACATCGACCGGCTTGGTCAGGTGGTCGTGAAAGCCGGCCTGCAAACTCGCCTCGATGTCGCGCGGCTGGCCGTAGCCGGTGATGGCGATCAGCGGCGGCGGACTCGCCACCTCCGCGCGTATCCTGCGGGCGACCTCGATCCCGCTGATGCCCGGCAGGCCGATGTCCAGCAGCACCAGGTCAGGCGCACCGGCCTTGACCGCTTCGATTCCGGCCAGTCCGTCATGCGCCATGCTGGCGACATAGCCCAGCGCATCGAGCAGCATCGCCATGGTTTCGGCCGCATCACGGTTGTCGTCAACCACCAGCACCCGGTTGCCGGCCAAGGGCTCGGCGGCCTTGTCCGCCGCAGGCACAGGCGCAGGCGCCGGTGCGGCTGCCGGCGCCAGGGCCGTCGGCAGCCGGACCACGAACTCGCTGCCCTCGCCCTCGATGCCCTTGCTGAAGGCGCTGACTTCCCCGCCATGCAGCACCACCAGCTGCTGGACCAGGCTGAGCCCCAGGCCCAGGCCGCCCTGCGACCGCGCCATGTCCTGCTCGCCCTGGAAAAACAGGTCGAACACCTTGTGCAGGCAATGCGGCGGAATGCCCGGCCCGTTGTCGATCACCCGCACCTGCGTGCTGGCGGGCGTGGCGTCGATGCGAACGCTGATCCGGCCGGCATCCGGCGTGAACTTGGCGGCGTTGCCGATCAGGTTGGACAGGACCTGCACGATGCGCGCCCGGTCGCCCATGACCCACGGATCGTCCGGGCTGTGAATCGCCAGCACATGCGATTTGCCGTCGATCAGCGGCCGCACCGCCTCGACCGCTTCGTGCAGCGCCTCGATGAAGTGCACCGGCCGGGCTTCCAGCTGAATCTTGCCGCTGGTGATGCGGCCCACGTCGAGCAGGTCATCGACCAGCCGGTTCATCTGCCTGAGCTGGCGGCCGATGATCTCGCGTGTGGCGCGCAACGCCTTGGAGTCGCTGTTCTCGCGCTCCAGCAGCGCCACGGCGTTGGAGATGGGTGCCAGGGGGTTGCGCAGTTCGTGCCCCAGCAGTGCCAGGAAGTTGGTGATGCGCCGGCCTTCGTCCTCCAGCGCGGTGACGCGGCGCCGTTCGGTCAGGTCGCGCGTGACCTTGGCAAATCCCCGGTGGCGCCCGGCGGCGTCGTTCAGCGACGTGATGACGACATTCGCCCAGAACCGGCCGCCGTCCTTGCGCATGCGCCAGCCTTCGTCCTCGAAACGCCCGTCCTGCCGCGCAATCCGCAACTCCTCGTCCGGCCAGCCCTTCGCCACCTCGGGCGGGTAAAACACCGAGAAGTGCTGGCCGATGATTTCTGCCGCTGCATAGCCTTTGTTCTTTTGCGCGCCGGCATTCCAGCTCACCACATGGCCCCCGGGGTCGAGCATGAAAATCGCGTAATCCTGCACCCCCTCGACCAGCAGGCGAAAACGCTCCTCGCTCAGGCGAAGCCATTCGTCCTGGCGCCGCCGCTCGGTCAGGTCGCGGGTGATTTCAGAAAAGCCGGTCAATTCGCCGTGCGGCCCGGTGATCGGGGTGATGACGGTGGTGGCCCAAAAGCGCGAGCCGTCCTTGCGCAAACGCCAGCCCTCGTCCTCAAAAAAGCCGGTTTCCCGCGCCACCTTCAAGCCGTGTTCCGGCCCGTTGCCGTCGACCCGCTCCGGTGGGTAAAACATGGCGGTGTGCCGGCCCAGCACGTCGCCCGCTTCGCAGCCGTTGATCTTCTGCGCGCCCCGGTTCCAGCTCAGGATCAGGCCGTCCGGGTCCAGCAGCAAGATGGCGTAATCGACCACCGACTCCACCATCCGCCGGTAGTCGGCATCGGTCACGCGCTGGCCGGTCGATGGTGCCAGCGGGTCAATGGAAGCCAGGTTTTTTTCAGGAGGCATTGCCATACAGGACGCTTTCTCGGAATCAACGGTTCGATGGGGTCGCCGGCTGCAGACTTTGGGGGCATGGGGCCTGCAGGCGTTTCGGCCGCGGCGCGTGCAGCTGCAAATTGTGCCGGATAACGTCCGCCGCAGGCGCGCGATGGCCTGGCTTTCACATGGATGCCGGGCGGCCGGTTGCTCCCCAACGTTGCCAACATGACGCGTTTGGACGCCGGATTCTTACCCGCACCACTGCTGCTTGTCTGACATGTTCGTGCCTGTTTTTATTGCACCATGCACTACCGGGGTTGCCACGAAGGCCGCCCGACCCAGGAGATTTAGCGTGTCAATACCGTATATGGCATCGTCGCTGCCCGACCACCAGGTGGCAGAACTGCATCGGCTGATGTCCGAGGAAATCAAGGAAGTGGCGGTCTTTTTCACCGACCCCGACGGCACCATCACCGTCTGGAACCGCGCGGCCGAGGACATGAAGGGCTTCACCGCGCGAGACGCGATCGGCAGCCCTGTGTCCCTGCTTTACACCGACGAGCAAAAAGCCAGGGAATGGCCACGCCACAACCTGGACGAGGCGAAAAAAACCGGTTTTTACAAGGAGGAAACCTGGCGCAGTCGCAAGGACGGCAGCGTCTTCTGGGCGCGCATTGCCCTGACCGCCCTGCGCGACCCTTCGGGCACGCTGGTCGGGTTTTCCATGGTCACGGTCGATTTGAGCGACCACCGGCGGCTGGCGCTGTGCGTCAGGGAAAGGTCCGAGACCCTGCGCATCCTGCGCACCGCCAAGGCCGGGATTTGGACCTGGCGCCCGGACAGCGGGCAGGTCGAGGTCTGCGGCAATTTCATGGCGCTGCTGGGCTACCACGAGGCGCCTTCGGTCATGACGCTGTCGCACTGGCTGGCTTCGGTCGACCCGGTGGACCGTCCCGAGGTGGCCGCAAAGTTTGCCCAGATGCAGGCGGGCGGTCCCGGCGCGCCGCTGCTGATGGAAACGCGGATGCGCCACAAGGACGGCAGCTCCCGCTGGTTTTATGTGCATGCCGACTGGTCACCTGAAAAAGACGGCGGGCCTGATGTGCTGAGCGGGGTGAATGTGGATATTCACGCGCTCAAAACCGCCGGCGAATGCCTGCGCCAGGCCGTGGACAAGCTGGAGGACGCCGACGCCCGCAAGGACGAGTTCCTGGCCATGCTGGCGCACGAATTGAGGAATCCGCTGGCGCCGATCCGCGCGGCGGCCGAGCTGCTGAAGATTGCCCGCCTGAACAATGCCCAGGTGCAGCAGACCAGCGAGATCATCGGCCGGCAGGTCGACCACATGACCAGCCTGGTCGACGACCTGCTGGACGTGTCGCGGGTGAACCGGGGGCTGGTCGCCCTTGAAAAAAAACCGCTCGACCTGCGGCAGATCGTCACCGATGCGGTCGAGCAGGTGAAACCGCTGATCGGCGCCCGGCGCCAGCGCCTGTCGCTCGAACTCTCGGCCGAGCCTGCATGGGTCGAGGGCGACCACAAGCGGCTGGTGCAGGTGGTGGGCAACCTGCTGAACAATGCGGCGAAATACACGCCCGAGGGCGGCTGTCTTGTGCTGAAAACCGAACGGCAGGGCGGCCGCGTGCTGCTCAGCGTGACCGACAACGGCATCGGCATGGAGCCTGCCCTGGCGGTGCAGGTGTTCGATCTTTTCACACAGGCCAAGCGCACGCCCGACCGCTCTTCGGGCGGCCTGGGCCTGGGGCTGGCGCTGGTGAAAAGCCTGGTCGAACTGCATGGCGGAACGGCTGCCTGCGCCAGCGCGGGCCCGGGAAAGGGCAGCCAGTTCACGGTCGACCTTCCGCTGCTGGTGCGTTCCGGGCGAAATCCCGCGCCCGACGCAGACGATGCCGCCTTGCCGGCGCAACAACCCTTGCGGGTGATGATCGTGGACGACAACGCCGATGCGGCGCAGATGATGGCCCTGTTTCTCCAGGCCTGCGGCCACGAGGTGCTGGTGGAATACGGCCCACGGCAGGCGCTGGAACGCGCCCGGTCCGTGTCACCCGATGTTTTCCTCCTCGACATCGGCCTGCCCGACATCAATGGCAATGAACTGGCCCGGCTGATCCGCCAGCAGCCGCAAACGGCTGATGCGGTGCTGATCGCGGTCACCGGCTACAGCCATGAACGCGACCGCAAAACCGCCATGGAGGCGGGTTTTCAGCACTACCTCGTCAAGCCTGTCGATCCGGCGAAACTGGTGGAACTGCTGGCGGGCGTGGCCTGAACGGGCGGGAAAGACGGCAAGGGCCACCGACTCTCTGCGGGTTGAAGCTGACCGTCAAAACAAGCCCTTGCGCCCGTCCGTTGTGCGCAGGGTGCTATGATTTTCGAGATTCCCGGGCGGGCGTCAATTGCCAAATCCGTTGAGCCGGATGAACAGCAAATTCCTGGCGCGGTTCATGAAATCGCGTTCCACGAGTGACGGAATCGTCTGGGGTATCAGGTCGAAGTGGCACAGGCTGCCCGTCGGCTGGGTGTCGGCCTGCGACAGCGACACACCGTAAAAAGACGTCACCAGGCTGCGGTGGCCATGTTTTTTCATGAAGGTGTCTGTCATTGAATTGGTCACGCCGAAGGGTTGGGACGCCGTGATGAACCGGCCCAGGCTTTCCGACGTCGCGATGGCGTTGAAACGGTTCCCGGCGTGGCCCAGCTTGTCGTAGAGAAACACCGCGCGCTGCGTCGGTCCCTGGAATTTGTAGATGGCCGTGAAGCGGTGCTCTATGCGGCTGTTCAGGTACTTCAGCGCCGCCTTGATGCCGCCGGCATCGAGCTGGCTCTTCAACACCGCCAGGCCATGGTTCAGCCCCGAAAGTGTTGAAAGTTTCAAAAATGATGGATCTGTATCAAAATTACTTAACATGCCACTATTTTCGATAAATTGAAACTTGCAGCATGTAGGACTTGGCCGATAAACGAAGCCCGGACAGTGCACAGCTTCAACGGCAACGCACCGTGCCAGCGGCCTTCACTCGTGCCGCAACGCCTCGATCGGGTCCATGCGCGCCGCGCGCCGCGCCGGAAAATAGCCGAACAGCACGCCGATACCGGCCGAAAATACAAATGACACCAGATTGACCGTGGGATTGAACAGATAAGGTACCTGCATTAGGTTAGCCAATCCAATCGACGCGCCGGTCGCCAGCACGATGCCGATCAACCCGCCCAGCGCCGCCAGCGCCACCGCCTCGATCAAAAACTGCAGCAGCACCTCGCGCTCTAGCGCGCCGCTGGCCAGCCGCAGCCCAATCTCGCGGGTGCGCTCGGTGACGCTGACCAGCATGATGTTCATGATGCCGATGCCGCCCACCAGCAGGCTCACGGCGGCCACCGCGCCCAGCAGCATCGTCAGCACCCGGGTCGTTCCCGACAGCGTGTCGGCCAGCTGCTTGGTGTCCAGCACATTGAAGTTGTCCTCGTCGCTGTCGGCCAGCTTGCGCCGCTCGCGCAGCAGCTGGCCCAGGCTGGCTTTCAGGCGCCCGGCGTCGCTGCCTTCCTTCATCGACACCAGCAGCGTGTTGACGCGGGTGTTGCCGGTGATGCGGCGCTGCATCGTCCGGATCGGCAGCAGCACCATGTCGTCCTGGTCGTTGCCGAAAGCGCCCTGGCCCTTGGACGCCAGCACGCCGATGACCTCGCACGAAATCTGCTTGACGCGCAGCGGCTCGCCGAGGGCGGGCAGCGCGCCAAACAGCTCGCGGCGCACGGTTTCGCCAATCAGGCAGACCGCCGCGCCGGCGCGCAGCTCGTCGCTGGAAAATTCCCGGCCGTCGCCAAGGGTCCAGTTGCCAATCTGCAGCCAGGCGTTGGTGCTGCCGATGACGCTGCTGGTCCAGTTGCGGCCGTTGGCCACCAGCGTGCTGGCGGCGCGCGCTTCGGGCGCCACCGACACAATGCCGCCGATCTGGCTGGCAATGGCGTCGGCGTCGAGTTCGCTGAACGACGGCGCCACCGCGCCGCCGCTGCCGGCCCCCATGCGCTGGCCGGGCCGCACCTGCAGCAGGTTGGTGCCGAGGCCGGAAATCTGGTTTTGAATCGCCAGCGTCGCGCCGTTGCCCAGCGTCACCATGGTGATGACGGCGCTGACGCCGATCACGATGCCCAGGATGGTCAGGAACGACCGCATCAGGTTGCGCCGGATCGAGCGCAGCGCCAGCAGCAGGGTGTTGAGCAGCATCAGCGCACCTCCGCCACCGGTGTGGCCGCCGGCAGGGCCACGCCCGGGTCGCCCAGGCCGGCCGGGTGCGCGTTGCGCACATCGCTTTCCACCAGGCCATCGACGAAGCGCACGATGCGCCGGGCGTAGGCGGCCATGTCGGGCTCGTGCGTGACCATCAGCACGGTGATGCCCTGGTCGGCATTCAGCCGCCACAGCAGTTGCATGATCTCGCGGCTGCGGTGCGTGTCGAGGTTGCCGGTCGGCTCGTCGGCCAGCAGGACGGCAGGGTGGGTGACCATGGCGCGGGCGATCGCCACGCGCTGCTGCTGCCCGCCCGACAACTCGGACGGCATGTGGTGTTCCCAGCCCTTCAGGCCCACCTGGTCCAGCGCCCGCGCGGCAGCGGCGCGGCGGGCGCTGGCCG
>JBBSRS010000118.1:0-7410 GCA_038242795.1 Burkholderiales bacterium | reverse complement strand
CGGCGTGCGCTGCACATGACCGATGACAAGGATTTGTTCATTGAACAAGAAGCGCCGGGCCTGCTGCCGCTGTATCAAGGCAAGATGATTTGGCAATACACCCATCATCACGACACGCCCGAATATTGGATTGATCTCGCCGCTTTCGATGAGCGCACCCACAGCAAGGAGCTGTACCGCATGGGACAAGACTTGGGCGTGACCCGAGCGCAAGCCACTAAGCATGCCAGCGCGGTAAGTTTTGACAGGGAGTTTGTGCGACTGGGTGTTCGCGAGATTGCCCGCGACACCGATGAGCGCACGTTGATTTTTGCCTTGCTTCCTAAAAACATAGGCATTGGGCACAAGGTGAATTTCAGTACGCCAAAAATCTATGTACGCAGCGAAGACGGTGGCGTGACCACTCAAACAGTTTCACCGCTGCGCCTGCTTTTTTCCTTGGCTTGCTTCAACAGCCTGCCGGTCGATTGGCTGGCGCGTTTCATGATTCAAATATCGGTCAGCAAGACCTACCTGCACCGCCTGCCCATGCCACAACCGACGGACGCCGAGATTTTGGCCAGCCCCGATTTCACTCAACTCGCCAAAAACGCGCTGCTGCTGAGCCTGGCGGCCAGCTGGGACGACTTTGCCGAACTCGCCCCGCTGTTCAGCATTCAGCCCAAAGACGTGCCGCAAACCGCCAAGGCGCAAGACACGCTGCGCGCCCAAAACGACAAAACCGTCGCCCGGCTCTACGGCATCACCGACACCGAACTCACCCACTTGCTGCGCAGCTTCAAGGTCATGGCCCACAAGCGCGCTGAATACCTGACGCTGCTGACGTAAAGCGCGCAAGGCGCATTCACTTAATAAAAATCAAGGAAGAATTCAGTGCCCCTCAAAGCCGCCGATGACAAGTCCAAACGCGTGAAATTGCTTGAAGACCTGCAAAAGTCTTCGTCACTCGACGCCTTCCAGAAAAACTGGTTGCAGCGCGAACTGTGGAACCTGAAAACAGGCATTCAGGGCGAGCGTGATGCCGCTTATTACATCGATCATTACTTTGGCAAAGGCGAAAACCATGTGGTGTTGCACGATTTGCGTTTTGTCATTGATGGCGAGGTGACGCAAATTGACCATCTGGTCATATCGCGCGGCGGTAACCTTTATCTGATGGAAACCAAGAACTACGCCTGCAGCCTCATCATCAACGAGCGCGGCGAGTTCACCGCCGAATATGAACGAAACCGATTTGGCATTGCCTCGCCCATCGAGCAAAGCCTGCGCCACGAGCGGGCGCTGCGCAAGCTGCTGGAGCGTCTGGATATTGGGGCACGCGTGCAAAAATTCGATTTTTACCATGTAGTCATGCTGCATCCGAAAGCCATCATCGAGCGCCCGCCAGTCAAAAGCTTTGATACCTGCAACGTTATCAAGGCCGACCAGTTTCCCAGCTGGCACCAAAAATTTGTAGACAAACTGGGCATAGGCAAATTGCTCATGACGGGACTCAACAGGCGCAGTCTGGACACCATCAAGGAATGGGGCGAAAAACTGATACGCCAGCACCGCCCGACGGATTTGCTGGCTCTGCCCGACTTCATGCAGCCCAAAGCGCCGGTCAGATTAGCCCCACCTGCCGCCGTAAGGCCCGCCGCTGCAGCGGTTCCGCGACCAGCACCGCCCGCCCCTGCACCTGTCATTGCCCCTCAACCAACGCAAGCCACAGCGCCTAGACCCGTTCAGCACACCGCAGAAGAACCACCGGCCAAGAAACTCATCTGCGCGCACTGCGGCATGAAAATCAGCTTTGCTGAAGGCAAGTTTTGCTGGGGCAATGCCAAACGTTTTGGCGGCCTGGCCTATTGCCGGGCGCATCAGGCGCCGGGCTGAAGGCAGCCGCCATCGCCGAAAGTCACCCGGCCCAGCCCGCAATACCCAAAAATCCGGCAAGCAATCATCGCGCCTTGATGCAAAAGGATGACCATGCGGACCACACTCACCATTGATGACCAACTTTTTGCCAAGGCGGTGGCGCTGGCCGAGCCGGGGAGCGAGAAGTCCGAGCTGATCAGGGATTGCGTCAAGGCGTTTATTCAGCGGCAGACTGCGCGTCGCCTGGCAGCCCTGGGCGGTCAGGCCCCTGATGTCGAGCTCGTGCCTTCCCGACCTGAGGACACGACCACCGTATGAACATTCTGGTGGAGACTTCTGTATGGGTGGGCCACTTTCAGCAGCGCAACGAGCGCCTGGTGGCTTTGCTGGAGAAAGGCCGGGTCGTATGCCATCCCTATGTGGTGACGGAAGTGGCCTGCGGGGCACCCCCCAGTCGGCGCGCCATCATTGCCATGCTGGCCGAACTTTAAAGTATGCCGCTTGCAACACTTGGGAGCTTTTGGAGCTGATCGAGCGCCGCAGCCTGTACGGCCGGGGGGTGTGGCTTCGTTGACATGAGCCTGCTGGCTTCGGCGCTGCTGAACCATCAGACGCTGATCTGGACTTTGACAAGCGGCTGGAGTCCGTGGCTGCCGAGTTGAACCGGGCTGACCGCCCGGCACTTCAACCTTAAGCCGTTTCCCTCATCAAGCCTTGGGTCCGATCAGGCCGATTGCAAATACCCGTCCAGCGCCGCCAGCGTGCGCGCTGTCGCCCCCCGGTTGCGTGCAGCAAACGCCAGTCCGGCGGCCACGGCCTTCGCCAGCGTGGGCGCATCGTTCACCAGCGTCAGCGCGGTTTTTACGCCTTCGGCCATGTCCGTTACGCGCAGCGCCGCACCTTCGGCTTCGGCCAGCGCGGCGGCTTCGAGGAAATTGAAGGTGTGCGGCCCCATCACCACCGGGCAGCCGCAGGCGGCGGCTTCGATCAGGTTTTGGCCGCCCAGTGGCGCAAAACTGCCGCCGAGCAAAGCGGCGTTGCTCAAGCCGTAGTACAGCGCCATCTCGCCCAATGAATCGCCAAGCCAGACATCGGCGGCCATGGCGTCTTCACTGTCGGCGGGGCTGCCGGCCCAACTGGAACGGCGCGACACACGCAGGCCGTGCTGCGCGACCAGCGCGGCGACTTCGTCAAAGCGCTGCGGGTGACGCGGCACGATCAGCGCCTTGAACGTGTTGCTTGATTGATTCGCTATTGAATTAATAGCTGCTTGCGCTTGTGCAGCATGCGCAAAAGCACTTATTTGCTTGAGAAACGCGTCTTCCTCACCCTCTCGTGAACTGGCGAACATCAGGACGGGCTGCGCCAGCTTTTCACGCCACCTCCGGCCTTTGGCCAGCTGGGCGGCGTCGGGCGTGGCGTCGAACTTCAGGTTGCCGAACACGCCCGCCACGGGTGCACCCAGCTGGCGAAAGCGCTGGGCGTCTTCTTCGGTTTGCGCATACACCGCCGACAGCGCGCCATAGGCGGGCAGCGACAAGGCCGACAAGCGCAGCGCCTGCTTCAGCGACTTGGCCGACAGTCGGCCGTTGACCAGCACCAGCGGCATGCCGCGTCGTTTGGATTCGGCCACGGTGTTCGGCCAGATTTCGGTTTCCATCAGCAAGCCCAGGCGCGGCCTGAAGTGGCTGAAAAAACGCGCCACGGCCGCCGGGCTGTCCCACGGCTGCCAGACCTGCACATCACCGGGCCGGCCGATGGATTTGAGCAGCGCCCGGCCCTCTTCGCGGCCTGTCGCAGTACAGTGGGTGAGCAGCAGGCGCAGCGCCGGATGTTGAGCGCGCAGGGCTTTCAGCAACACGGCGGCAGTGCGGGTTTCTCCCAGCGACACGGCATGCACCCAGACCAGTTCGGACGCCGTTTCAGCCGGCTGTGTGTAATGGCCAAAGCGCTCCTCGACCGCTTCCAGATAGCCCGACTCCTGTTGCCCGCGCCGCGCCAGCTTGCGCCGCAGCAGCGGCTGGCCAAGCGTCGTGAACACCGAATACAGCGCGCGTGCCCAGCCGCTCATGCGCCGTGGGTCCGGCTCGACGACCCTTTCAGGGCGTGGGGTGGCGGGTCTTGGGCACCCTGCACGGTTTCCAGGCACCCGAGCCACGCCCGCCAGACCTCGTCCACGCTGGGGCTTGGCGCGCCGTAGACGCTGACCTGCCGACCGCTGGCCGCGTCGGGGCCGGTGCGCCAGGCGGTGTCGAAGTTGTAGAGCTGCACATGCGGCAGGTCGAGCGCCACGGCGATGTGGCTGACGCCACTGTCCACGCCGATGACGCCGGCGCACTGGGCCAGTTCGCGCGTCAGCGCATCAAGCGGCAGCAACGGCCAGACGACGGCCTGGCCGGACGCACAGTCATTGAGCGACCTGGCAATTGCCTGGCTTTTGAGCTGCTCTTTTTCATTGCCGTGGGGCAGCGCAATCTGGTAGCCGGCCGCATTCAGGCGATGGCCCAGGGCGGTCCAGTGCGCCAGCGGCCATTCCTTGTCGGCACGCGACGTGCCATGCACGAAAGCCACCCTGTTTGCTATTTTTTCAGTAGCTGAATGCGTACGTCCTGCCTGCGCAGGAGGTCTTTTCAACCCGTAATCCAGACTTGGCGCGAAGGCATAGCCCAGCGCCCGGGCCGCCAGTTCACGCGAGCGCTGCACGGCGTGGATGTGCGGCTGAAGGTGTATGGCCACGTCGGCCACCCAGCGCGTCGGGGCTTCATAGCCGGACCCGTCGGTCTGGTTGCCCAGCGCGTATCGCTTGCCGCCGGGCGCCAGCCGCGCCAGCCGCGCCACCACGGCGGATTTGGTCAGGCCCTGCAGGTCGATGACCGCGTCGTACTCGGTCTGCCGCAGATCGGCCTTGAAGGCGTTCCACTGCTGGCGCGTGACCGCCGACAGGGGCGATGTGCGCCAGCGCCGGATTTCGCACGGAATGATGCGCCGCACACCGTGGTTCAGGGCCAGCACGGAGGCAAACGATGTTTCAACCACCCAGTCGATGTGCGCGCCCGGCAGGGCCGCGAGAATGTCCTGCACCACCGGCAGCGTGTGCACGACATCGCCCAGGGACGACAGCTTGACCAAAAGGATTTGTACCCCCACGCTCCCCGCTTTGCGTGGTTCGCTGCCCCCCGAGGGGGCCGCTGCGCCTGTGGCCCGGCCAAGCCGGTTCCACGGCCCGGACTGGGCTGCGGAGGGTTTCTCCACGCTCCCCGCTGCCTGCATTGCGCCAGGCACTTCTCTGTTCAATGCGCTGGCGCGGCGAACACCGCGTCGGGCTTCACGCTGCGCAGCAGCACCAGCATGTCGGCCTGGATGCGGTCCAGCGCGGCCTGCGTCTGGCCCTCGAAGCGCAGCACCAGCACCGGCGTGGTGTTGGACGCGCGGATCAGACCGAAACCGTCCGGCCAGTCGACGCGCACGCCGTCGATGGTGGAAATTCTGGCCGGCGCGTCGAAATGCGCGGCCTTGATCAGCGCGGCCACGGCGGTGTGCTGCTCGCCTTCGGCGCACGGCACGTTCAGCTCGGGCGTGCTGAAGCTGGTCGGCAAGTCATTGAGCAGTTTGCCGGCGTCCGGCGCCTTGCTGACGATTTCCAGCAGGCGGCAGCCGGCGTAGGTGCCGTCGTCAAAGCCGTACCAGCGTTCCTTGAAAAAGATGTGGCCGCTCATCTCGCCACCGAGCGGCGAATCGACCTCCTTCATCTTGGCCTTGATCAGGGAATGGCCGGTCTTGTACATCAGCGGCACGCCGCCGGCGGCTTCGATCTCGGGCGCCAGGCGCTGCGAGCATTTCACGTCATAGACAATCGTGCCGCCGGGCACGCGGCTCAGCACGTCGCGGGCAAACAGCATCATCTGGCGGTCGGGGTAGATGTTCTGGCCGTCCTTGGTGACGATGCCCAGGCGGTCGCCGTCGCCGTCGAAGGCCAGGCCGAGTTCGGCGTCGCCGTCCTGCAGCGCCTGGATCAGGTCACGCAGGTTCTCGGGCTTGCTCGGGTCGGGGTGGTGGTTGGGAAAGTTGCCGTCGACCTCGCTGAACAGCTCGGTCACTTCGCAGCCGATGGCGCGGAAAATAGCCGGGGCCGTGGCGCCGGCAATGCCGTTGCCGCAATCGACCACGATCTTCATCGGCCGCGCCAGCTGGATGTCGGACACGATGCGCGCCTGATAGGCAGCGGTCACATCTTCGCAGCGCAGCGTGCCGCCGTCCTTGAGCGCCCAGGTCTCGCCCTCCATCATGGTGCGGATGGCCTGGATGTCGTCGCCGTAGATGGCACGCCCGGCCAGGACCATCTTGAAGCCGTTGTAGTCTTTCGGGTTGTGGCTGCCGGTGACCTGGATGCCGCTCTTGCACAGCGTGTTGGCGGCAAAGTACAGCATCGGCGTGGTCACCATGCCCACATCGATCACCTCAATGCCCACGGCGGCCAGGCCGCGCATCAGCGCAGCACTGAGCGAAGGGCCGCTGAGCCGGCCATCGCGGCCCACGGCCACGGTGGTTTCGCCCTGCCCCAGCGCGATGGTGCCAAAGGCCTTGCCGATGCCTTCGGCGACCGCTTCGTCGACCGTGCCGGGCACGATGCCGCGAATGTCATAGGCCTTGAAAATCGATGCTGCTACTTGCATGGGGGTGACTCCTGTGGTGAGGGTTGCCGGCAAGACGTTGCCAGATTGCGTGAAAGTGACTTGAAAGGGATGGAACCTGAAAAGAATTCTATACAGGACGTTTGGCCGGCGCCGCCAGGGAAATTCGCGCCCTCAGGCACTGGTTTCAACTTCAACCGACGGAGACATGTCGTGCAGGACATTGCGGTAAAGCGCCATGTATTGCGCGGCGGCCAAATCCCAGGAGAAATTTTGCGCCATGCCGCGCGCCATGATCTGGCGCCACAGCGCAGGAACACGGTAAGCGCTGATGGCTTGTTGCAACGCATCGGCCAGCGCCACCGGCGTGGCCGGGCCAAACATGAAACCGGTGGCCTGGTCGTGCGCCACCGCATCCTGCGTGGCATCGACCACCGTGTCGGCCAGGCCGCCCACCTGGCGCACCACGGGCACGGTGCCGTAGCGCAAGGCGTAGAGCTGCGTCAGGCCGCACGGCTCGAAGCGCGAAGGCACCAGCATGGCGTCGGCGCCGGCCATGATCCGGTGCGCCAGCGCTTCGTCGTACGCCAGCCGCACCGCCACACGGCCTGGATGCATCGCGGCCGCCTTCATGAACGCGGCTTCCAGCGCCGGGTCGCCATTGCCCAGAACCACCAGTTGGGCGCCGCCGGCGGCAGAGTCCCCCAGCAACGAAGGCAGGGCATCCACCAGCAGATCAAGTCCTTTTTGTGGCGTCAGCCGGCTGACAACGCCAAACAGGGGCGCATTGCCTTCCACGGCCAGGCCAAGTTCCTGCTGCAAGGCGGTCTTGCACAGCGCCTTGCCGTCGAGCGCCAGGATTGAATACGGCGCGGCAATCAGGCGGTCGGCGGCCGGGTCCCAGACAGTGCCATCGACGCCG
>JBBSRS010000117.1:0-7481 GCA_038242795.1 Burkholderiales bacterium | reverse complement strand
TGGATCGTCCACCAGCGGTAGAAGATCGCGATCGTGTAATTCTCGAAATGCAGCAACGCGGGCAGGTACAGCACCGCGGAGAGTGCAAGGCCGCCGATCAGCACGCCCTCGGGTGTGGTCAGGCGCTTGGCTTTCCAGATCGTCATGCCGACGTTGTAGAGGAACATCAGCATCACGAAGACGATCACGATCTTCGACGGCAGCGGTTGCTCCAGCAGCTTGTTGCCGGTGCCGTAGCGAAACAGGTAACCGGTGACAGTCGCAACGCCCATGACGGTCCACAGCACCAGCTGGAAATAGGCCAGCTTGGTGCTGTAAAGCTCGGTGCGCGACTCGTCCGGCACCATCCAGTAGGTCGCGCCCATGAAGCCGGTCAGCACCCAGACAATCAGCAAATTGGTATGGATGACCTTGGTGACGTCGAACGGCAGAATGTAAAGCAGCGGATCAGGGCCCAGGTACTTGGCGGCCGACAGCAGGCCGAACACCAGTTGCAGGCCGAACAGGGCAAGGGCCACGGCAAAATACCAGTAGGCGACGGATTGGGATTTGTATCTCATGGCATTCTCCGGCGGGAGGGTGTTTGTCGGGAAAAGGGGGCGCCAAGGGCGCTTGGCAGCAAGGCGAAGGCCACTATTTGAGCGACGACAGATAGGCCACGAGCTGGTCGATCTGCGCGGGCGTGAGGTCCTTGGCATAGGTCGTCGGCATGAACGACATGCCGTTGGCCGAGTACATCGGGCCGGGCACGGCATGGGCGCTGGGCTCGACGATCGACTCATGGATATAGCCCGCCACATCTTTAGCCTTGCCCTTGTAGTCGCTTGAGGCCAGCAGGGTTTGCGTGCGCCCCACCAAGCCGGAAAGGGAAGGCCCCGCCATGTTCACGCCGGGCGCCACCGAGTGGCAGGCGGTGCAGGCCGGGGCGGCACTGCGAAACACCTTTTCCCCCAGGGCAATCGGATTTTCATCGCCGGCCACCGGCCGTGCGCCGGGCGGCGTTGTGCGGGCCGCGCCGCCCGCGCCGGGGGCGGGCGGGCCCACCGCCCGGTCGGAGCCCGGCCGGGCAGCGCCCGTCACCAGGATGGGCCGTGGTGGCCAGCCCTGGTTGTCAACATTGCTGATCCAGTCCATGAAGGCAATCAGGTCGCTGATGTCGGTGTCGCTCAAGTCCTGCTTGGGCATCAGCCGGCGGTGGCGGGTTTCGTCGTAGAACTTGGACGGATCCTTCAGGTAGGCCGTCAGGTAGGCTTCACCGCGATGCTTGGTGATCTTGGTCAGGTCGGGGGCGTAATACGCGCCTTCACCGAAGATGGTGTGGCAGTTGATGCAGTTGTTCTTGTGCCAGACGTCCTTGCCGCGCGTGACAGAGGTGGTGATCTTGTCAGCATTGGTGAGCTTGCCGAATTGACGGTGGCTGTCGATGGTCATGCCGATGAATGCCAGCGCCGCCACCACCGAAGAACCAATGGCAAACAGCCGGGTTTGTTTTTTGTTCATGGTGCGGTGCTCCTAAACACTGATGCCGGACCAGTATTTGATCGAGATGAAGGCCGCGTAGCAGATGGCGAGCAACATCAGCAGCACCACGACATGGCTGAATATTTTCAGCGGGCCAATCCATTTTTCCATGGGCGTTTCCTCTTTGTTTGTGCCCCAATGTAAAGTCAAAAATGTATATTTTTAACGTATGTTTACAAAGGTACACAAACGCGGGTCAAAGAATCAACGCACCTTGACATTGATCAAACATGAAGGAAAAACCTGCCGATTCAGCCTTCAGACCATGTTATGGGAGGCATGGCAGCTGAACAAAAGAGGGCTGCGGCAGATGCAATGCGTCAATGCATGGTGTGCAGTGGAATGTCTTTTGCCACCGCCAGTGCGTCAAGTTCACGCCGCGTTTGCGTGAGCAGGAAATCGGCGATGTGCTGACGGGACGCCGGTGTCAGCAGGGTGCTGATGTCGCAAGCCGCCATGCCGGCGGCCGTGCACAGCGCGGCTGCAAAATGCGGCTCCAGCGCGGCCATCGCCACACGGCCATCCTTGCACGCATAAACCCGATAACCGGCATGGGCGCCGCCAATCCAGCCGTCCGGCTGCGTCAGCCCCCATTGCCGGGGCAGCGCCAGGTAACCAGCGGCCACCGACAACGCCACTTCGATGAACACGCCTTGGCTTTCTGCGCTGCGCCGCGCCATGCAGGCCTGCAGAACGGCTTCGGTGGCCATCAGCGAGCCGCCCATGTCGGCATACAGCGTGGCCGGTAGTTCCAGGCCGGGCACCAGTCCGTTTTCAGCCAGGTACGTCAGGTCGTGGCCCGGTTCTTCGGCGCGTTCGCCGGGGCCGCCGACAATGGCGACTTGCGACAGGGCAGGGTAACGCGCCTGCAGCGTTTCCCATGCTATGCCCAGCTTCTTGAACGCCGACGGGCGAAACGACGTCAGCAGCACATCCGTTTGGGTCAGTTCGCGGTGCAGAACTTCCTGCCCTTCGGCCGATTTCAAGTCCGCCTTGCGCACTGAGATGCCCTCGTGCAACTGGGTATAAGCGGCCTGGTTGTAATGGCCCATCGGGTCGCCGCCGGGCGGCTCAAACTTGAGGCAGGTGGCGCCCATCTGGTGCAGGCGCATCAGCGCGGCCGGGCCGGGCAGGTTGAGCGCCAGGCTCAAGATGCGGACACCCTGGAGGGACTGAAAAGGCAGGGTGTGGGTCATTTGCTATTGAATTGGTAGCTGCTTGCGCCCGATGCATAAGCGCCAGCGGTTGAAATGATCCCAATTTACCGCAAAACCCGGCGCGCCATTGAAAACGGGCAAACGCGTCGCCCAAGGGGACCCGCCACAAGCGGCCCGGCGCGGGTTTATTCGCCGAAGTTCAGGGGCAGCCCGACATAGTTCTCCGCCACCGAACGTGAACCGGCTTCGGAGTTGACGAGGTAGTCGAGCTCGGCTTCCTGGAACTTCTGGCCGATTTCGCCGTTCTCGGGGAAACGGTGCATCAGGCCGGTGAACCACCACGAGAAACGCTCGGCGCGCCAGATGCGGCGCAGGCAGCGCTCGGAATAGTTGTCGATGCCGGCCTCGGTTTTGTCCTGATAGAACTCGATCAGCGCGCTCGACAAAAATTTCACATCGGTCGCCGCCAGGTTCAGCCCCTTGGCGCCGGTGGGCGGCACGATGTGCGCGGCGTCGCCGGCCAGGAACATGCGGCCAAAGCGCATCGGCTCGGTGACAAAACTGCGCAGCGGGGCAACGCTTTTTTCAATCGACGGTCCGGTGACCAGATGGGCGCGCGCTTCCGAGTCCAAGCGAAGGCGCAATTCCTGCCAGAAGGCCTCGTCCGACCAGTCTTCGGCCTTGTCGGTCAGCGGCACCTGCAGGTAATAGCGGCTGCGCGTGGCTTTGCGCTGCGAGCACAGCGCAAAGCCGCGCGGGCTGTTGGCGTAGATCAGTTCGTGGTGCACCGGCGGCGTGTCCGACAAGATGCCGAGCCAGCCGAAGGGATAGATTTTTTCGTACTCACGAATGGCGTTGCGCGGCGCGCTGGCCCGGCACACGCCGTGGAAACCGTCGCAACCGGCGATGAAGTCGCACTCGATTTCATGCGTCTGGCCATCTTTTTCGTAGCGTACGCGGGGCTTGCCGCTGTCAAAGTCATGCACCGTGACGTTGCCGGCTTCGTAAATCGTCGTCAGGCCGGCCGCCTTGCGGGCGTCCATCAAATCGTGCGTCACTTCGGTCTGACCATAGACCATGACATTTTTGCCGCCGGTCAGGTGGTTCATGTCGATGCGGTGGCGTTCGCCCTTGAACAGCATGTCAAAGCCGCCATGCACCAGGCCTTCGCGGTGCATGCGTTCGCTGACACCAACCTCGTCCAGCAAGTCCATGCTGACCTGTTCCAGCACGCCGGCGCGGATGCGCGTCAGCACATAGTCGCCGGTCTGTCGTTCGAGCACGATGGCATCGATGCCGGCTTTGTGCAGCAACTGGCCGAGCAGCAGGCCGGAAGGGCCGGCACCGATGATGGCAACCTGGGTACGCATGGGTTTGTCTCCTGAAAAAATAAGTGTTTTTGCCAATGCCCGCAATGCTTTTAAAAAAGAGGGGCTGAAGCGTCAGCCATCGAGGTTAAATCGGCAAGCGGTGTGCCGCAAGCACCAGAATCCAGCTTTGTGCGATGTGCGTTTTTATTGTGCGATGATCGCGCAATGCCCCTCAAAACGCCGAGTTTGACTTCCTCTGGCAGTCTGCCGATTGCCAGGGCCGACATGATCGAAGGCATGGCCAAGGGTATGGCCGTGCTGGAGAGTTTTGACACCCAGCGCCAGCGCCTCAATGCCACGCTGGCCGCCGAACGGGCCGGCATCACGCGGGCGGCGGCGCGTCGCCATTTGCTGACGCTGGCGCACCTGGGTTACCTGGAAACCGACGGCAGTTACTTCTGGCTGGCGGCCAAGGTGTTGCGGTTTTCAGGCAGCTACCTGGCCACTTCGCGCTTGCCGCGCGCGGTGCAGCCGACGCTCAACCGGCTCGCCGTGCAGACCCGGGAGTCGTTTTCGGCGGTGGTGCTGGATGGCGACGAAGTCGTCATCGTGGCGCGCCGCGGGTTGGAATGGCGGCGTTCACCGGATGTAAAAATGGTGGCTGCCAAGCTGCTCGCGTATGGCCTGCACCTGGGGGCACGATTGCCGACGCATGCCACCTCGACCGGGCGCGTGCTGCTCGCTGCCCAGCCCGAAAGCGAGGTCAGCGCCTGGCTCAAAACCCGCTCTGAACACGGCGGGCTGGCGCGCTTGACGTTGAACACGGTCACCGATCCGGCCCTGCTCAGCCAGCTGATCGGCCAGGTGCGCCTTGACGATTTCAGCGTGGCCAGCGAAGAGCATGAGCTGGACGTGCTGGCCCTGGCGGTGCCGCTGCGTGACATGCAGGGGCGCACGGTGGCGGCGCTCAATGTCGTGACTTCGCCGCAACGCATGACGGCTGACATTTTGCGGCGTGAACTGCTGCCCTTGCTGCTCGACGCGGCACGAGAATTGCGGCCGCTGCTTTGAGCCCAACCAGTGGCTCTGGTGTGGGGCTGAAAAAACAGGCGCGGTAAACTCGTCGCTCAAGCAGTTTTCGCTGCTTTCAACCTCCTTTTCCATGCTCCCTGACGATATTGCCCGGCTGGCGCTTGCTGCCTTTGACCACGCCGTGGACGCAGCTGGCGACTTTCGCGACCGCCCGGGCCAGCGGCTGATGGCCGAAAAAGTCGCCCAGACCTTCAGCATGGCCACCTTGGTCAAGAGCGAGGACGATGACGATGACCCCATTCGCGCCATCGCCGTGGTCCAGGCCGGCACCGGCGTCGGCAAGTCGCTGGCCTATTGCGCGCCGGCCATTGCCGCCGCCCTGGCGCGCAACACGCGGGTGATGATTTCGCCCGCCACTGTCGCCTTGTAGGAGCAGCTGGTCAACAAGGACTTGCCGGCGCTGGCCGCCATCCTGCCGCAGGATTTCCGCTTTGGCCTGGCCAAGGGACGCGCGCGCTATGTCTGCAAGCTCAAGCTGTCGCGCCATGCGGGCGATACCGGAGATGCTGCAGAGGCGGAAGACGACCTGTTTGCCGACGAACTGGCCGCCGCTGCACCGCTGCATGTGATGGAGGCGCGCGCGGTGTTTTATGCCGCGCTGGTGCGCGATTTGGCCAGCGGCGCCTGGGACGGCGACCGCGACAACCTGACGCAGCCGCCCGAATCCGAGTTGTGGTCGCCGGTGGCGGCCGAAGCCAGTTCGTGCACCGGCAAGCATTGCCCGGTGTTCAACCAGTGCACCTATTACGAAAAGCGCAAGGAGCTGGTCGGCGCCCAGGTGATCGTGGTGAACCATGACCTGCTGATGTCCTCGCTTGGTTCGCGCATGCTGCCGGAGCTCGACAACTGCCTCCTGGTGCTCGATGAAGGGCATCACCTGCCGGCCGTGGCGCTGGACCATTTCGCCGCGTCCATGGACCTGAGCCGCACGCTGTGGATTGAAACGCTGGCCAACCGCGCGCGGCGTATCGGCGGGCTGATGACGGTGTCTGAATCCGCCGACGTGCCGCGCCTCGCTGCGCAACTGCGCCAGGGCATGGTCGACCTGAGCCGCCTGCTGATGGACCTGCACGGCCAGGCGTTTCAGGAAGCGCGAAGCCAGCAGGGTCCGGTGCGCTTTCGTCTGCCGCGCGGTGTGCTGCCTGAAGCGCTGGACGAGCCGCTTCGGCTGCTGCATGTGCTGGCCGAAAGCTTTTTGTCCATTTTGAACACGATTGCCAAGGCCTTGCGAACGGCAATGCGTGACCAGCCCGACGAAGCGCGGCGGCTGTCCATTTTGTATGCGCAGCTGGGCATGCTCTCGCCCCGGCTGGAAAAAGTCCAGGCGACGACCGAATTGCTGCTGCAAGCCGCCGTAAATGACCAGGACAGCGTGCCGGTGGCCAAATGGTTCACCTTTGAAACCGGCCAGAGCGGTCTCGACAGCGGCCTGGTGGTCATCAAGGCGCATGCCAGCCCGATCCTGCCGGGCAGCACGCTGCGCCAGCATTTCTGGTCGCGGGTGCGTGCGGCGGTGGTCACCTCGGCCACGCTGACCAGTTGCGGCAAGTTCGACTTTTACCTGCGCGAATCCGGACTGGACCAGGACCCGGCGGCCAGCGTGCTGGAAGTCGCCAGTCCCTTCGACTATGCCCGCCAGGGGCGCTTTGTCACGGTCGAAACCCTGGCCGACCCCCGGCAGGCCGAAGCCTTCACGGCAGAAATGGTCCGGTCGCTGCTGGGCGATCTGGCGCTGGTTGAACATGGCGCGCTGTGCCTGTTCACCTCGCGTGAGCAGATGCGCGTGGCGGTGGCGGCGCTCTCAGGCGTGCTGCGGGACACGGTGCTGGTGCAGGGCGAGCTGCCGCGCACGCTGTTGCTCAGCCGCCATCGCGCGCGCGTCGAAGCTGGCGCGGCATCGGTCATCTTTGGCATGCAGTCTTTTGGCGAGGGCCTGGACCTGCCGGGTCAGCTGTGCGAGTCGGTGTTCATTGCCAAGCTGCCGTTCGCGCCGCCGGACGATCCGGTCGGCGAGGCGCGCGCCGAGTGGCTGCGCTCGGTGGGCCGCGACCCCTTCAGCGAACTGGTGGTGCCGGCCACGGCAATCCGGCTGGCGCAGTGGGCCGGGCGTGCCATTCGGCTGGAGACCGACCGCGCCTTCATTTATTGCTACGACCGCCGTCTGGTGAACACGTCTTATGGCCGGCGTTTGCTGGAAGGGTTGCCGGCATTTCTGCAGCAGCGCCGCAGCGCGGCGGGAACGGTCACGCCACATTAAGGGGGGAGCGGCGGTGAAAATAGTGGCTTCAAGTCAGTACTCAGCGCCCTTGAAACTCTTCCAATTGTCTTTTGTCATTGCGGACAGATCCTGTCCCGGACTTGATCCGGGAATCCGCAATCCATGATCCCACTGGGGAGAAGT
>JBBSRS010000116.1:0-7492 GCA_038242795.1 Burkholderiales bacterium | reverse complement strand
CCATGGCGGTTGGTCAATCAGGAGTTGGTGGGAAAAGATTTTTCCTGCTGGCGGCACGTAAAAAAAGCCTCAGGAAAAGCCCATTTTTCAGCTCGGCAGCAAAGCCTCGCATTATAACCAGGGCAATTTTCGATCATTCCTCTGTCAAACCGGCAGCGTAATGCAGGCTGCCATCCTGACGCGTCACGTGACCCGTTGCCACCTTGAGATGAATCCGGTGGCCCCGTGTGGTGCAGGCCGCCAGCTGGTGCAGCAGTTGGTCCAGTTGCGCCGCACTCGGCGTGGCCTGCTGCTGCTGCAGCCAATGGCGCAGCAGATTGGCCTGGCGCGCCGTTGACAACGACTGCAAGGCCTTGATGGCGGGCGGGTTTCCGGCGGCGGCCAGATCCTGCGCGGCAACTTCCATCAGCACCGCCTGCGCCTGCGCAGCATGGCGCGCACTGCGTGCAAACGTGGCCCGGAACTGCGGAAACGCTTGCGCCAGCGCAGGCAGCACGCGCGCCCGAATGCGGTTGCGGGTGTAGCGTTCGTCGGTGTTGGTCGGGTCGTCGACAAATGCAATCGCCTGGTGCACCAGCCATTCACGCAACACGGCGGAAGGAATCTGCAACAGCGGCCGGTAAAACGCCATGCCGCCGCGCTCGAAACGCGCCGGCATGGCCGACAAGCCGGGCAGGCCAGCGCCCCGGCTCAGTGCCAGCAGCAGGGTTTCGACCTGGTCGTCTGCATGCTGGCCGAGCAGCACGCCGTTCATGCCTTGCGCCAATGCTGCAGTGGCCAGCGCCGCATAACGTGCGCGCCGCGCCGCATCTTCAGGGCTTACTCCCGGTGCGTGGCGGGCATTGGTCCGAATGACATGCAAAGGCAGGCCTGCCTTGCTGCAGGCCGATTGACAGACTTGGACAAAATCATCGGCTGCCGCCTGAAGCCCGTGGTGGACATGGAAAGCCTCGACCTGGCCCGGCCAGCGTTCGGCCGCAGCCAGCAACAAGGCGGTCGAGTCAGCGCCGCCACTGTAGGCCACGCCCAGCGGCAAAGAAGGCTCGGCACAAAAAAGGGATTGAACGCCGGCCAGTGCCGGATTGACCGGTGTCTTGAAATTCGTCGCGCGTGGTGACGGCGAGTGCGACAGCCTATTTGCCGACGTCAGCTTTGGTGTCGGTGAAGCGGCCATAGCTCTGCAGCCGGTCATAGCGCCGGGTGAGCAATTCCTTGGTCGGCATGTCGCTGACCTGACGGAAGGCATCGTTCAGGGCACGCTTGAGGAAGGCCGACATCTGCTTCGGGTCGCGGTGCGCACCACCGACTGGCTCGTTGACGATCTTGTCGATGACGCCAAGGGCCTTGAGCCGGTGCGCGGTGATGCCCAGCGCTTCGGCCGCATCCTGCGCCTTGTCGGAGGTTTTCCAGAGAATTGACGCGCAGCCTTCGGGGC
Source organism: Burkholderiales bacterium (assembly GCA_038242795.1). GTDB lineage: Bacteria > Pseudomonadota > Gammaproteobacteria > Burkholderiales > Burkholderiaceae_C > Polaromonas. The sequence goes on along the minus strand of JBBSRS010000116.1, from coordinate 6,057 downwards.
TGATGACCGAATAGATCGAATACTGCAGCATCACCACCTGGTCGGCCACCGAAATGGCCAGCGCGCCGCCGGAGCCGCCCTCGCCGATGATGGTGGTGATGATCGGCACTTCAAGCTGCGCCATTTCGAAGATATTGCGGCCGATGGCCTCTGACTGGCCGCGCTCCTCGGCTTCAATACCGGGGTAGGCACCCGGCGTGTCGACAAAGGTGAACACCGGCAGCCTGAATTTTTCAGCCGTCTTCATCAGGCGCAATGCCTTGCGGTAGCCCTCGGGCTTGCTCATGCCGAAATTGCGCAGCCCGCGTTCCTTGGTGTCACGCCCTTTTTGATGGCCCAGCACCATGCAGGCATTGCCGTTGAAGCGGGCCAGGCCGCCGACGATGCTCAGGTCGTCGGCAAAATGCCGGTCGCCATGCAGTTCGACAAAGTCGGTGAAGATGTCGCGGATGTAGTCCAGGGTGTAGGGTCGCTCGGCATGGCGCGCAATCTTGGTGATCTGCCAGGGCGTCAGGACGCTGTAGATGTCCTTGGTGAGCTGCTGGCTTTTTTTCGCCAGCTGCTCGATTTCGTCCGAAATATCAACCGCTGACTCGGTTTGCACATATCGCAATTCTTCAATTTTTCCTTCAAGCTCCGCAATCGGCTGCTCGAAATCGAGAAAGGTCTTCTTTGCCATGGTATTCCTCAGACTTTCAATGCTTGGTCAGGCACGTTGCGAAGCACGCTTCGACGGCCGTCAGGCGCCGGTCACCATTTTCGGGTCCAGCGAACGCCAAATATACCAAGTCGCCACGCTGCAGTACGGCGCCCAGGCGGCAGCGACTTCACGGGCGTCGCTGCGGCTGACCGACTCGCCGGAAAAATAGTTGTGGCTGATGCCGTTGATCAGACCGACATCGTCGAGTGGCAGCACGTTGGGCCGCGTCAGGTAAAACATCAAAAACATCTCGGCCGTCCAGCGGCCAATGCCGCGAATTGCAATCAATTCGGCAATGATGGTTTCATCGTCCATCGCCTGCCAGTCCTGCACATGGACGCGGCCGGCGTCGAAATGAATCGACAGGTCGACCAGGTATTCGACCTTGCGGGCACTCAGGCCGGCCGCGCGCATGTCGTCAATCTTCAGGCGCAGCACATGGGCCGGCGTCATCTCGGCGGGCAAGGCGGCAAAGCGGTGCCAGACGGTCTGCGCGGCCTTCACCGAAATCTGCTGGCCGACAATGCTGCGCGCCAGCGTGCTGAAGGCATCGCCCCTCGACTGCAGGCAGGTGTTGCCGAACTGCGGAATCAGCCGCTTCATGACCCGGTCCTTCTTGACCAGGTGCTTGCAGGCGTCCAGCCAGTACGGCGGGACGATGATGGCGGGTTCCGAAGCGCCTGCCTTGTCGGTGAGTTCGATGGGCGCGGCACTGGCGGTATCGACATTTACTATGTTTTTCATAGCTGTTTACCCATGCCAGACAAGCGCAAAAGGCCTGAAACGCTTGAAAATTTTGAAGTTTTCACGATTTCACCTCCCAGGTTGTCCCCTGCGGCGAATCTTTCAGCACGATGCCCTGCCCCAGCAGTTCGGTGCGCAGGCGGTCTGCCGTCGCAAAATCCTTGGCCTGCTTGGCTTCAGCGCGCTGTGTAATGCGAGCCTGGATAGCCGCATCGTCCAGCCTGGACCCGGCCTGCAGATAGGCCGAAGGTGTTGCCTGGAGCAAGCCCAGGCAGGTGCCCAGGGCTTTCAGCAGCCCGGCCAGTTCGGCGGAACCGGTCCGGTTCACCTCGCCGGCCAAATCAAAAAGAACGGCCATCGCTTCGGGCGTGCCAAAGTCCTCGTCCATGGCCGCCTTGAAGCGGGCGGCAAACGGGTTGGCCCAGTCAATTTTGACTGTTGCCGGCGGAACCAGATCAAGCGCGGTGTACAGGCGCTTGAGCGCATTGCGCGCATCGTCGAGGTGTGCGTCGCTGTAGTTGAGCGCGCTGCGGTAATGCGCGCGCAGGATGAAAAAACGAACCGTTTCGGCATCGTATTTTTCCAGCACCTCGCGGATGGTGAAAAAATTTCCCAGCGATTTGGACATTTTCTCGTTGTCCACGCGCACGAAACCGTTGTGCACCCAGAAATGCGCCAGCGGCTGGCCGTTGGCGCCTTCGCTTTGGGCAATCTCGTTTTCATGGTGCGGAAACTGCAGGTCGGCGCCGCCGCCATGGATGTCGAAGGTCTCGCCCAGCGTGGCGCAGCTCATGGCCGAGCATTCGATGTGCCAGCCGGGCCGGCCCTTGCCGTAGTCGTGGCCCAAGGCGGCGCTGTCCCACTTGGCATCTTCGGGTTCGGTGTCCTTGGCCGATTTCCACAGCACGAAGTCCAGCGGGTCGTCCTTGCCTTCGAGCACGGCCACGCGTTCGCCGGCGCGCAGCTCGTCAAGCGACTTGCCCGACAGCTTGCCGTAGCCCGGAAACTTGCGCACCGCGTAGTTCATGTCGCCGCCCGAGCCGCGGTAGGCCAGTCCTTTTTTCTCAAGGGTGCCGATCATCGCCAGCATCTGCGGCACGTAGTCGGTCGCACGCGGCTCCAGTGTCGGCGGCTCGATGTTCAGGGCCCCGATGTCCTGGTGCATGGCCTGAACCATCTCGTCGGTCAGGGCGCGAATCGTGATGCCGCGCTCAACAGCGCGCTTGATGATCTTGTCGTCGATGTCGGTGATGTTGCGCACATAGGTGACCTGGTAGCCGCTGACCTTGAGCCAGCGCTGCACCACGTCAAAGGCCATCATCATCCGCGCATGGCCGATATGGCAGAGATCGTAAATCGTCATGCCGCAAACATACATGCGGACCTGGCCGGGAACAATAGGGGAAAAATCTTCTACGGCACGCGTCAACGTGTTGTAAATGCGAAGGCTCATGGAAATTGTCTGGGTGCGTGGTCTGGCGTGAAAATGCCAGGGGAAGGAAAAGGAAAAACCTGAATATCCGCGCGCCATCGGCGGCAATGGCGCTGAAAACAAACGCGAAATTCTTCGGAAGAAACCGGGCAGGAACAACAGGGCAAGGACGGTGACTATACCCCCTCGGCTAGAATTAAACAGTCTATCGAGCCGGTTCGGGCGCCTGGAAGGGTGTTGCAAATCCGGCCGCTTTGCGCCTTGGCGCGGTCCCCTGTTTGCCCCAAAACAACGAGAGTCCTATGCCCACGCGAGCCGTTCTTTTCTGCAAATCCCTGTCATTCCTGCCGGCCAGTCTGCTGCTGCTCGCGCTGTTGGGTGCGCCGGCAGTGCATGCCGACGACTACACCGAGGTCAACCGGCTGATCAGCGCCGGGCAACTTCCCCAGGCCCAGGCCAGCGCCGATCGCTACCTGGCCGCCAAGCCGCGCGACCCGCAGATGCGTTTTTTGAAAGGCGTGATCCAGAGCGGATCTGCCCAGACCGCCGAAGCCATGGAAACCTTTGCCCAGCTGAACCGCGACTTTCCCGAACTGCCCGAGCCCTACAACAACCTGGCCGTGCTGTATGCCGGCCTGGGCCAGTTCGACAAGGCCCGGGAATCGCTGGAAATGGCGATTCGGCTGAACCCGCGCTATGCCACGGCCCATGAAAACATGGGTGACGTGTATGCGCGGCTGGCCAGCCAGTCCTACAGCCGTGCGCTGCAGCTCAATGCCGCCAACGCTGCGCTACCCCCCAAGCTGGCACTGGTCAACCAGTTGCTGACACCCGCCGCCAAGGCTGCCGCACCAGCCAAGGCGCCTTGAAAAGTGCCTTGAATTCAACATTTACCTTTTGGAAAAAATCCACGCCATGAATATTTCAACTATTGCTTTCACCCGCCGCAGCGCAACCCTTTTGCTGGCCACCCTTGCCCTGAGCGCCGGTGTGGCCCTGGCGGCCGAACCCGCCGCGCCCAAGGTCAAGTTTGCCACCAGCGAAGGTGATTTCGTGGTCGAGGTCTACCCCGACAAGGCGCCCAAGACGGTCGAGAATTTTCTCCAGTACGTCAAGGACAAGCACTACGACGGCACGATTTTTCACCGCGTGATCAACAACTTCATGGTGCAGGGCGGCGGCTATGACGGCGCTTATGCCGAAAAGAAAACCCGCGCCCCGGTGGTGCATGAAGGCCGCGAGGCGCTGGCCAAGGGCGGCCCTAAAAACGTCGTCGGCACGCTGGCCATGGCCCGCACCAATGACCCCAATTCCGCCTCGTCGCAGTTTTTCATCAACGTGAAAGACAATGACTTCCTGAATCCGAGCACGCAGGCCCCCGGCTACACCGTGTTTGGCAAGGTCATCAGCGGGATGGACGTGGTCAACAAGATCAAGTCCGTGCCCACAGGCAGCGGTGGCCCTTTCCCGTCGGACGTTCCCAAGACGCCCGTCATGATCAAATCTGCAACCCTCGTCAACTAAACCATTTTCAAAGGAAATTTCATGAGCCATCCAAAAGTCGAACTGCACATTGCCAACTACGGCGTCATCACCCTGGAACTCGACGCTGAAAAAGCGCCCAAGTCGGTCGCCAACTTCCTGAACTATGTCAACAAGGGCCATTACGACGGCACCGTGTTCCACCGCGTGATTCCGGGCTTCATGGTCCAGGGCGGCGGTTTTGCCGTCGGCATGAAACAAAAGCCCACCGACGGCGAGATCGAGAACGAAGCCACCAACGGCCTGAAAAACGACCACTACACCGTCGCCATGGCCCGCACCAATGCGCCGCATTCCGCCAGCTCGCAGTTTTTCATCAATGCCTCCGGCAACAACGGTTTTCTGAACCACACGTCACCGAACGGTTCGGGCTGGGGTTATGCCGTGTTTGGCAAAGTCGTTGAAGGCAAGGAAGTCGTCGACAAGATCACTGCCGTCAAGACCGGCAACAAAGGCGGCCACTCCGACGTGCCCGTCGAGGACGTGATCATCGAAAAAGCCGTCGCGCTGGCGTGATGTCTGCCTGGACTGAGCTTGCCTGAGTCCTTGATGGAACCCCAATCGGCCGTGCCCACTTTGACCGAGCTTGTGGCTCCGTCATCGTGGCGCACGGTCGATTTCATTTCCGACCTGCACTTGAATGCCGACGAGCCCGCCACCTTCAGCGCATGGCAGGCTTATCTGCAAAAAACGCCGGCCGATGCGGTTTTCATCCTGGGCGACCTGTTTGAAGTCTGGGTCGGTGACGATGCGGTCAGCGCCGGCTTCCAGCCCCATCCCGAATCTGGTTTTGAAAACCGCTGTGCCACCGTGCTGGCCCAGGCAGGCAGCCGGCTGACGCTTTTTTTCATGCACGGCAACCGTGATTTTCTGATCGGCCCGGCCTTCATGGACGCTTCCCACGCCCGCTTGCTCGACGACCCGACGGTGTTGAACTTTGCCGGCCAGCGCTGGCTGCTGTCGCATGGCGATGCGCTGTGCCTGGACGACACCGATTACATGGCGTTCCGGCAGCAAGTGCGCAGCCCCGGCTGGCAGCAAACCTTTTTGGCCCGGCCACTGGCGGAGCGCCAGGCCATGGCACGCGAGATGCGTCGGCAAAGCGAGGCGCGCAAGCGCTCTGGCATGGACTATGGCGATGTGGACCCGAACGCCGCCCGGCAATGGCTGGAGGCAGCGCATGCGCCCACGCTGATCCACGGCCACACCCACAAGCCTGCGTGGCACGACCTGGGCAAGGGCCTGTCGCGCGTGGTGCTGAGCGACTGGGACGCCGGGGCCAGTGTGCCGCGCGCCGAGGTGCTGCGGCTGGACAGCCACGGCCTGCAGCGCATCGCCCTGCCTGTCGCATGAGGCCGGCGCCATGCTGAATTGGCTGAACAACCTGGCTGGCGCACTGGGCCTGCCCGGCGCCAGCCCTAAAGAGATTCCCGAAGCGTTGTGGCAACGCACGCTGCAGCATTACCCTTTCCTGGCGAAACTTCCCTTCACTGACCAGCAGGCCCTTCGCCTGCTGGTGGGCAAATTTTTGTTGTACAAGGAATTCACCGGCGCGCACGAGCTGGAAGTGACCGACGATATGGCCGTGGCCATTGCCGCGCAGGCGTGTTTGCCGGTGCTGCATCTGGGCCTTGACTGG
>JBBSRS010000115.1:0-7581 GCA_038242795.1 Burkholderiales bacterium | reverse complement strand
GGCTTGTTGATGTCGCGCCCCGGCGTGCCAATGTCGTGGCCGGCGCTGAAGTGCTTGCCGATGCCGCGCAGCACAATCACCTTGACGCTGTCGTCATCGACGGCGCGCCGAAATCCCGCGTCCAACGCGTAGGTCATCTGCGAGTTCTGCGCGTTGTTGAAGTCAGGGCGGTTCATCGTCAGCGTGGCGATGCCGTCCACGGCCTGGTACAGCACCGGCTCGTCGGTCTCGTAGACTGATGTGTCCTCGCGCTGCACGAAGTTGTCACCGGGGTCTGTAGGGCTCATAGCAAGGACTCAGTTAAGCAAGCACCGAAGCGCGCAGGTTGTGGGGGTCGAGCCGTGCCAGCAGGGCGAGTTGCTCGTCGGTGGGCGCTGCCGTCTCGGGCACATCGGCCGGAACATGCAGTTCAAAGCCGGTGGCTTCCTGCACCTGGGCGGCCGTAACGCCGGGGTGCAGCGAAACCAGCCGCGCCTGGCGATCGGGGCCGCCAAAGTCAAACACCGCCAGGTTGGTGAAGATCTGCCGAACGTCAATATCTTCCAGGCTCCAGCCGCGCGCCAGGCGCGCCGGGTTGTAGCCCACCGACGCCACCATATCGACCTCGCCCGTTACAAACACCTTGGTGCTGTGATTCGGAACGAAGAACGAGTTGGCATGGCTGATGGAGTTGCCCGGAAAACCGCGCACGCCCAGCATCATCGACTTGGGTTTTTGGTAGTCCGTGCCAATCATCGAGATGTTGGCCTGGCCAAAGCGGTCCACCTGCGTGGGGCCGACCATCGCGTGGCGCTTGCCGCTCCAGACGTTGTCAAAGATGCGGGTAAAGCCCATCCAGCCTTCGCGCTTGATCTCATAACCATTGCGCGGGCCAATCGGCACCGGCTCGCTGACCAGCCAGGCCTCCGAGTCGGTCATCATCAGGGCTGGATTGCTGGACAGCATGCTCATCGATGCTGCCAGGCGCGGCACGATGCCAATGCCGGTGGCCAGCACTTCACCATCGTTGATCCACGCGTTTGAAGCCGCGCAGATGATGCGGTCTACCAAAGAAAATTCACTCATGACAAGCTCCCGTCAAAACACTGGCAGCGGCAGCTTGCGCACCGCATCGATACCCCCGACCCGCTCCAAATACTCGTCGTGGGTGCAATTCACAAAGCGATCGGCATATTTTTGCCAGCCGCCCTCTTCCTTGGCCGTGGCCGAGTATTCCTTGAAATGCTTGACATCAAAGCCATACGACGGCGCACATGAACTGGGATGCGCTCCGGCTGGAATGTGCACCACGCCGGTGGTGTGGGCGCGTTCCCAGAACACTTGGCGCGAGGCTTCGGCAGATTCAAAATGGCTGCTGTCGACCATCTCGTCGCAGCTCACAAAGCTTTGTTTTGCGGCGCGCACGAAGAGTTCGTCCATGTAAACGTCAGGGCCGTTGACCTGGCACACGCCGCGTGTGTCGGCCTTATCCACATGCACCAGCGCCACATCAAGCGGCAGCGCCGGCATGGCGACCCACTGGCGGTCGTCGTAAGGCGAATCGACCAGCTTTATGCCGGGATTGCGTGTCAGCACGTCAGTGCCCAGGCCAATGCGCGAGGGAATGAAAGGCACGCGCATGGCGGCGGCCCGCAAGCCGAGCAGCATCATGCCTTCGTCGATTTCCATCACGTCCAGCTTGCCGCTCTGGCGGGCCTGGCGAAAGTAGGGCTCTAACGGAATGAAGTCCAGCGTCACGAAGGCGAAGATCAGTTTTTTGACCTTGCCGGCAGCGCACAACATGCCCACGTCGGCGCCGCCATAGGCGACCACCGTCAGGTCTTTCACCGGGCTGCGCAAAATCTCGCGTACCAGCGCCATCGGCTTGCGCCTCGGGCCCCAGCCGCCAAAACCCACGGTCATGCCGTCCTTGATTTGCGCGACCGCCTCTGCGGCGCTCATTTGTTTATTGGCCATCACTGTTTCGCTCTCCTGGTCAAGCAACTGCGTTGACAGCATTCCGCTGTCCGACGCTGAAATCGTGGCCCCAAAGGCTCACGCGGGTGAATTCATGGGTGATGTGCTCGCGCCAGTCCACCACCACGCCTCCGAAACCGTACTCAATGTCGAAGTTCGACGGGCTGCGCATGTAAAAGGAAATCACCTTGTCGTTGGTGTGCTGGCCGAGCGTGGCGGTCTGCGGCACCTGGTGCGCCGCCATGCGGTCCAGCGCGCGGCCGACTTCGGGCATGTTCTCGACCTCGACCATCACATGCACGCAGCCGCTCTCGGCGGGAAAGCCGGCGAACGCCAGGCTGTGGTGGCGACCGTTGTTGCAATGGAAAAAGTGAATCGGCAACGTCGGTCCATCCGGGCCGGCGGGCTGGAAGTTGAAAATGTCCGACAGGCCGAAACCCATCACCTGGGTGGCGAACTCGACGGTCTTTTCAAAATCCGGTGCGGGCAGCACGGTGTGGCCCATGCCGATGTTGCCGGTGACAAAGCGCGACACACCCATGGGCGAAGCGAAGTGCGAAAAGTCCGAGCGAAAGCCCCAGACCAGTTCGTGGCGGTTGCCCGAGGGGTCGCTGAAACCGGCCACCTGCTGCACGCAGCGCAAGCGGCACTGGGCGGCGTCGCCCATCGTGACTTCGACGTCAGCGGCCTGCAGCACCTGCAACGCATGGTCAAAGTCGGCGCGGCTGACCACTTCCCAGCCTGACACCACATAGGCATCACGTGCACCGGGCTGCACGGCAAAGCGGAACTGCCGCTCGTCCATGCGCACATACAGGCCACCGTCGGGCGCGGGCGCCGTCATCATGCCCAGCACGCCCTCGGCGTAATTTTTCCACTTGGCCAGATCGGTGGTTTCCGCCACCACATAGGCCAGTCCGCTGATGTTCATCATTGTTTGTTTCTCCGGGCTTTGCACCAATGAAGCCGATGCGGTTGATTCTGGTCAGCGGACCCTCTGCAAGCATCGTCCGTTGAGACTAACGAAATGGACCGACGGGTCGCGCACCCTCCCGTCATGGCGGGGGCGCAGCGCGGCAATCCAGAACTGCGCCTTATCGGCACCTGCTGGCCACGTTGGTGCGCATGCTTTCTCCGTCAAAAACGAAGTTTCGATATCAAATCAGCCTCTTGCGCGCGCTGCATATGTGTGGACAGCTATTTATTCAGTAGCAAAATGCTGGATTTTTTACTGGTGTGATGGGCTGTCAAACCGCCTCCGCTCTGGCGCGCAGGGACGAACCGAAACTCGAATTGCCACGCACTTCGGCCTCGCAATGGCGAGGCCGGGCTGGCAGGAGAAAGGGAGGAGAGAAAAGAAAAAAGGGCGTCAAAACGCCCTGTTTGCGGTTGCTGCAACCAGCGCTACATAGACCTCAAACCGTGGCGGAATCGGTGCAGTAACTGTCGTAGCTGGTGTAGCCGGCAGCACCCGGCGTGTACAGCGTCTTGCGGTCAAAGCGAGCCAGCGGCTGGCCGGCGCGCAGCCGGGTCACCAGGTCGGGGTTGCCGATGAAATGCCGTGCAAACGACAGGGCCGCGCCGGGGTGGTCGTGCAGCGTGGCTTCGGCGTTGTCTGCACCAAACCATCGTTCAGGATCAGCCGTTCACCAAAGTTCGCACGCGCCAGCGCAAAGGCATCGACTTCGGGCATCGGCGCGCGCATCACGTGCAGATAGGCCAGGTCCAGCGTCGCCGCCTGGCGCATCAGTTCGGCATGCGTGGCAGCCGAATCTTCGTCGTGGGTATCGTTGTAGGTGTTGCCCGGATTCAGGCGCAAGCCGACGCGACCAACGCCAATCGCCGCGCCCATCTCGCGCAGACATTCAAAGGCAAAGCGCGCGCGGTTGGCCGCCGCTCCGCCGTATTCATCGGTTCGCTGGTTGGTGCTTGAGCTGAGGAACTGCATTGGCAAATAGCCGCTGGTGCCGTGCAGCTCGACGCCGTCAAATCCCGCTTCGCGGGCATTGCGTGCGGCCTGGGCATGCTCTTGCACGATGGCGCGCACTTCTTCGGTGCTGAGTTCGCGCGGCATGTCGTAAGGCTGCATGCCGGCGCTGTCGGTCACGACTTCGCCGGCCGCCTGCAACGCCGACGGTGCCACGGTTTCAACGCCTTCAGGCTTGATATGGTGGCTGCCAATGCGCCCGCCGTGCATGACTTGCAGCACGATCAGACCGCCGCGCACATGCACCGCGTCGGTCACCCGCTTCCAGCCGGCGATTTGTGCCGGCGTGGCAATGCCGGGCTGGCGGCAGTAGGACTGGCCGACCGCGCTGGGCCAAGTGCCCTCGGCCACGATCAGGCCAGCGTCGCCGCGCTGGCCGTAGTAATCGGCCATCAGCTCGCCAGGCACGCCGTCGGTGCCAGCGCGGTTGCGCGTCATCGGTGCCATCACGATGCGGTTGGCCAGGCGCAATTCGCCCAGTTGCAGCGGTTCAAACAGTGGGTTCATGTCAACGCACCTTCATCTTGGGCGCGGGCGTGCCGCGCCGCATGGTGACTAAAAATTGCTCAAGCGGCGCAGGTGCGGCCACTTCGGGCAGCTGGTCCTTGTCGGCGCGCTTGGCCCAGAACTCGGTCCAGCTCGGAAACAGATCGTGGAACGTGCCGTTGTACGGCTGGCGGCCTGGCCAGCGCATCTTCATGTCGCCAATCGGCGGCTTGTTCAGGTCGGCGGCGTACCAGTAGCACGGCAGGCGGCGGCGGAAGTACCAGCCTCCGTCGATGCGCTCGTAGTCGTCCCAGTAGAGCATCTGCATGGTCACCCACTCGGCGCCGGACTCGTGCTCGTTCTTGGAATAAACGACGCCGGTGGCGTGGTCGGCATCGACAAACTCGATGATGTGCTGGCCCAGGTGGTGCGAGGTGCCGGTGAACTGTTCGCGCAGCGTGTCGGTCTGCCAAGCCTTGAAGTGTGCGCGGCCCACCTTGTCGCGGCCCACGCGGATGTCGGGCGCGAACAGGTTGACATGTGCGTCCATGTCGCGCATGTCCAGCGACAGTGAATACTTGCCGGCCAGCTGACGAATCGCGTCGATGGATTCGAGCCGGTCGATGCGCTCTTCCAGGTTGGCTGGCCAGGTCATGATTTGATTGCCTTTCACAGCGCAGTGACCAGAACTGCCGAGCGGCCACCATCGACCGGCAACGCTGCGCCGGTGATGTAGCTGGCCTCGTCGCTCGCCAGAAACAAGATGGCATTGGCCAGTTCTTCGGGTCGGCCGACGCGGCCCATGGGAATGAGCTTTTCGGTGTTTTGGCGCGAGGCTTCGTCGGCCAGCATGCCGGCGGTTCCGGGTGTCTCGACCACGGCTGGAATCACCACGTTGACGCGGATGCCGCTGAGTGCGCCTTCAGCCGCTGCCGCACGCGAGAAATTGATGATGGCTGCTTTGGCTGCCGAATAGCCCGCCATGTGGGAGGTGCCCAGTAAGCCGCAGATGGACGACAAGTTGATGATCGAGCCGCCGTGCGCTTTCATCAGCTTCATGGCCGCGCGCGTGCCCCAGAAAGTGCCATCGACCGAGGTGCTGAAATTGCTGTGCCAGTCGGCCGTGCTGGTGTCTTCAATGGTGCCCCAGCTGTAGGCCATCGCGTTGTTGACCAGCACGTCGAGCTGACCGTGGCGCTGCGCTGCGGCCTCGAGAGCCGCCGTAAATCCGGCTTCGTCGCTAACGTCAGCCTGTACCGCCTCGGCCTGGCGGCCGGCCGCCTTGATTTGCGCTACCACCTCGTCCAGCGGTGCCTGACGGCGACCGCAAATGACCACGGTCGCGCCTTCCTGGGCAAGGCGGATGGCCGTTGCCGCGCCGATGCCGGTGCCGCCGCCGGTCACGAAAGCGACCTTGCCCTGCATTCTTGCTTGTGTCATGAATAGTCCTCTGAAATTTCTATGTTTGGGCGAACATACCAAAGCGGTTTTGCGCTCACCTTGCGTCCGGTATGCCCCCCTCTCCCTTTGGCAGAAGGCTGGGGTGAGGGCCAACGGCGCTGAAACCAATGCAGCGCTGGTTGTGGGGCAAGCCGGGCCAGAAAACGCTAAACGCCGATTTGTTCCGCCGGGCTTTACAAAAAGGCGCTACCGCCGTTGACCGCCAGGTTCTGGCCAGTCACAAAACCGCTGTCATCGCTGGCCAGGAACAGCGCGGCGCGCGCGATGTCCTCGGGCTCGGCCATGCGGCCCATGGGCACGCCCTTGATGATGGCGTCGGTCCATTCCTGAGGAATGCTCTGCATCATCGGCGTGTTGGTCGGTCCCGGCACCAGCGTGTTGACGCGAATACCCTGCGACGCCAACTCCTTGGCCATGCTGCGGGTCAGGCCCATCAGCGCGGCTTTCGACGCGCAGTAGTGCGCCGGGCCGTCGCCGCTGGCCGCTGCCGTACTGGCGACATTGATGATGACGCCGCATGTGCCGGCCTTTTGCATGGCGCGCACGGCCTGGCGGGCGCAGTAAAAAGCGCCGGTCAGGTTCACATTGATGACACGCGCCCAGGTTTCGTCGGGAATGTCGGCAAAGGCATCTACCGAGCCGATGCCGGCGTTGTTGACCAGCACATCGACACGGCCAAAAGTGGCAACCACTTCATCTATCACGGTTGCAACGGCAGCGCTGTCGGCCACGTTTAGGCTGCGCGCGATGCTGCGCCCCTCCAGACCAGCCAGCGTCTCCTGTGCGGCTTCAAGGTTCAGGTCAAGCGCAAAGACGATGGCGCCCTCCTGGACAAAACAGCGCGCAATGGCACGCCCCATACCCTGCCCTGCACCGGTCACCAATGCCACTTTGTCTTTAAGTCTCATCTGTTGCTCCTTTACGAATCACCTGGATCGATCTGATGCGCAAAGCTTAGACAAACGTTAGCGAGAGGTCATCGTCTGATGAGACTATTGTGACCTTGCCCCTGGATTCCGTATTCCATAACCAAACTCATGAGTTGGCTTGTCTGGCAAGCCATGCGCTTTCGAATTGCATCGGGCTGGCATAAGCGAGCGTTGAATGCAGCCAAACTTTGTTGTACCAGAGCAGCCAGGCAATGGTTTCATTCTTGGCGTGGCGCCGGCTCAGAATGAACCGCTCCGGGTTGAACTGACCCCCAGAAGTTGGACAAACTTCAAGGGGATTTCATGGCAAAGTACGAAATAACGTTTAAGCTCAAGATGGTCAAAAGCTTTTTGGCCGGTGCGGGCGGAGCGAAACTGCTGGCGCGTCGCTGCTTGGTGCCCGAGGAGAAGATTCGCACCTGGGTGAGCCACTACCGCCTCCATGGCATCGACGGGTTGCACCCCAAGCGCAGCACGTACGGTTTGAAATTCAAGCTTCAGGTGCTGTCCCTCAGGACCGCGAACAACTTTCGAGCCGCCAGGTCGCGGCGGTCTATGACATCCGCAATCCCAACCAAGTCGTGGTCTGGAGACGCAATCTCGACCAAGGCGACGTGGAGGCTCCCACCAGGCGCCCCAACATGAAACCAGAACGACACTGCCCGGCGCCATCCAATATGATCGCCACCGATTCGGCGCAGGCCCTGCGCGAAGAGAACGAGCGACTGCGCGCGGAGGTGGCCTAACTAAAAAAATTACAAG
>JBBSRS010000114.1:0-7644 GCA_038242795.1 Burkholderiales bacterium | reverse complement strand
GCCGTCGGCCATGTGCGGCATGTCTTCGACGGGGACGATTTTTGACACCACACCCTTGTTGCCGTGGCGGCCGGCCATCTTGTCGCCGGGTTGCAGGCGGCGCTTGACCGCCAGGTAAACCTTGACCATCTTGAGCACGCCCGAAGGCAGCTCGTCGCCCTGCGTCAGCTTCTTGCGCTTTTCCTCGAAAGACAAATCGAAACTGTGGCGCGTCTGCTCCATCGAGTTTTTGATGCTTTCGAGTTGCGAAGCAACTTCATCGTCTGCAGGACGGATGTCAAACCAGTGGTACTTCTCGACATCGCTCAGATAGGCCTTGTCGAGTTTCGTGCCCTTGGCGAGTTTTTTCGGGCCGCCATTGGCAATCTTGCCGGTCAACAGCTTTTCGATCCGGTCAAAGGCATTGGCTTCCACGATACGCAACTGGTCATTGAGGTCCAGACGGTAGCGCTTGAGCTCGTCGTCGATGATCTGCTGGGCCCGCTTGTCGCGGGTGATGCCTTCGCGGGTGAAAACCTGCACGTCGATGACGGTGCCCGACGAACCCTGGCTGACGCGCAAGGACGTGTCTTTCACATCGCTGGCTTTTTCGCCGAAGATGGCGCGCAGCAATTTTTCTTCCGGTGTCAACGTGGTCTCGCCTTTTGGCGTGACCTTGCCGACCAGCGTGTCGCCCGGCTGGACTTCGGCACCGACATAGATGATGCCGGATTCGTCCAGACGGTTGAGCTGCTGCTCGGACAGGTTGGGAATGTCGCGGGTGATTTCTTCGGAACCCAGCTTGGTGTCACGCGCCATCACGACGAGTTCTTCGATATGGATCGAGGTGTAGCGGTCTTCGGCCACCACGCGCTCGGAAATCAGGATCGAATCCTCGAAGTTGTAGCCGTTCCACGGCATGAAGCCTATCAGCATGTTCTGGCCAATGGCGATTTCGCCCAGGTCGGTCGATGCGCCGTCAGCCACCACGTCACCCTTGGCCAGATGGTCGCCCATCTTGACGATGGGGCGCTGGTGGATATTGGTGTTCTGGTTGGAACGCTGGTACTTGATCAGGTTGTAGATGTCCACGCCGATTTCACCGGCCAGGGCTTCTGCATCGTTGACACGCACCACGATGCGGGTGGCATCGACATAGTCCACGATACCGCCACGGGTGGCCGTGACCACCGTGCCCGAGTCCACGGCCGCCACACGCTCGATACCGGTGCCGACAAGCGGCTTTTCCGGACGCAGCACGGGAACGGCCTGACGCGACATGTTGGCGCCCATCAGCGCGCGGTTCGCATCGTCATGCTCCAGAAACGGAACCAGCGAAGCAGCGACCGACACGATCTGCGCCGGCGACACGTCCATGTACTGGACGCGCTCGGCACTCACCAGGATGGATTCGCCCTTTTCACGCGCAGACACCAGGTCTCCGGTCAAACGGCCTTCCTTGTCCAGCGCGGCGTTGGCCTGCGCAATGACGTACTTGCCTTCTTCAATGGCCGACAGGTAGTCGATGTCCATCGTCACCTTGCTGTCAGCCACCCGGCGGTACGGCGTTTCAATGAAACCGTATTCGTTCAGGCGGGCGTACAGGGCCAGCGAGTTGATCAGGCCAATGTTCGGGCCTTCAGGCGTTTCAATCGGGCAGACGCGGCCGTAATGGGTCACGTGCACATCACGCACCTCGAAACCGGCTCGTTCGCGGGTCAGACCACCGGGGCCAAGGGCCGAAACACGGCGCTTGTGGGTGATCTCGGCCAGCGGATTGGTCTGGTCCATGAACTGCGACAGCTGCGACGCACCGAAAAACTCCTTCAGGGCGGCCGAAATCGGCTTGCTGTTGATCAGGTCGTGCGGCATGAGCGGCTCTTGCTCGGCCTGGCCCAGACGTTCCTTCACGGCCTTTTCGATACGCGCCAGACCGGTGCGGTACTGGTTTTCAGCGAGTTCGCCGACGCAACGCACCCGGCGATTGCCGAGGTGGTCAATGTCATCGACTTCGCCGTTGCCATTGCGCAGGTCCACCAGGATCTTGACGACGGCAAGGATGTCCTCGTTGGTCATGACCATCGGACCGGTGGATTCGTCGCGGCCCACGCGGGCGTTGAACTTCATCCGGCCGACACGGGACAGGTCGTAGGTGTCCGGGTTGTAGAACAGGCGCTGGAACAGGGCCTGAACCGCATCTTCGGTGGGCGGCTCGCCGGGACGCATCATGCGGTAGATGGCGACACGCGCCGCAAACTCGTCGGCCGTTTCGTCGGCACGCAGGGTTTGTGAAATGTACGCCCCCTGGTCGAGTTCGTTGGTGTACAGCACCTGGACATCCTGGATGCCGGCGACCCGCAATTTTTTCAGCAACGCTTCGGTCAACTCGTCATTGGCTTTGGCAATGATCTCGCCGGTGTCCGTGTCGATGATGTTCTTGGCAACGACACGGCCGATGAGGAAATCTTCCGGCACGCTGATGCTGGTGGTGCCGCTTTGCTCGAGCTCGCGGGTATGCCGGACCGTGATGCGCTTGTCCTTGGCCACGACGACCTTGCCCGACTTGTCGGTCAGGTCGAAGCGGGCAACTTCGCCGCGCATGCGCTCGGCCACGAATTCCATCTGCGCGCCACTGTCCATCAAACGGAAATTGTCGAAGACAAAGAAGTTCGCCAGGATCGATTCGTGGTTCAGGCCGATGGCCTTCAGCAGGATCGTGACCGGCATCTTGCGGCGCCGGTCCACACGGAAGTACAGGATGTCTTTCGGATCGAATTCAAAGTCGAGCCACGAACCACGGTAAGGGATGATGCGGGCCGAAAACAGCAGCTTGCCCGAACTGTGGGTTTTTCCCTTGTCGTGTTCAAAAAACACGCCGGGTGAACGGTGCAGCTGCGACACAATGACGCGCTCGGTGCCGTTGATGACAAAGGAACCTTTGTCGGTCATGAGCGGTACTTCGCCCATGTAGACTTCCTGCTCCTTGACTTCCTTGACCACCTTGGACTGCGATGTCGATGACTCGCGGTCATAAATGATCAGTTGGACCTTGGCGCGCACGGCCGAGGCAAAGGTCAATCCGCGGGTCTGGCATTCGCGTACATCGAAGGCCGGTTTGGCCAGGTTGTACTCGATGAATTTCATCTCGACAAAACCGTTGTGCGAGACAATGGGAAAAGCGTTTTGAAAAGCGGCCTGAAGGCCTTCAAGCATGCGTTTTTGGGGCGCGCGGTCGGCTTGCAGGAATGCGATGTACGCATCTTTCTGCATTTGCAGCAAGTAGGGAACCGTCAACACGCTTTCGCGGTTGCCGAAGCTTTTACGGATGCGTTTGCGTTCGGTGAAGCTGTAACTAGAAGTTAGGGCCATGAGTTCTCCGTCATGATGGGCTCTGGGACTCTCGAACCCGAATACACCACGTATTCAGGCAACTTGGTGGTTGGCCACTACCAACCATGGCGGACGGTGATGCATTGCACAGCACCCGGACCAAGGCGTTTCTGCAGTCGGGGATTCAGAAAACACAGGAAAAAAGACTTTTAATCCTTTTTCCTGTATTTTTTTTATCCAGCGTAAAAGACATTTATCTATTAGGGATGTCGAATGAAGCAACACCCAGCACACATGGGTGAGCCTTAAACGGGGAAAGGCTGGAAGCCCGCGGAGGTCTTCCAGCCTTTTCGAACCGCAAGAATTACTTGAGTTCGACTTTCGCGCCGGCATCTTCCAGCTTTTTCTTGGCGGCTTCTGCGTCGGCCTTGTTGGCGCCTTCCTTGACGTTCTTCGGAGCGCCGTCCACCAGGTCCTTGGCTTCTTTCAAGCCCAGACCGGTCAGTTCGCGCACGGCCTTGATGACCTGCACTTTTTGCGCGCCAGCTTCGAGCAGAACGACATTGAATTCGGTCTTTTCTTCAGCAACAGCAGCACCTGCGCCGCCGCCGCCAGCGGCAGGAGCAGACATCGAAGCTGCGCTCACACCAAATTTCTCTTCGATGGCTTTCACCAGGTCGTTGAGTTCGAGGACCGTCATGCTGTCCAGCACGGTCAAAAATGCGTCTTTGTCGAATGCCATTTTGAATTCCTAAAAAAATTTCTTTAACAGTTGGGGACAAGGCTTGGCGCCTGGGCGCTGGAACCTGCCCCGCAAAGGTCTGCTGTTTACGCCGCTGTGGCTTCGGTGACATCTGCGGCAGGTTCTGCAGCCGGGGCCGCTTCTTCTGCGCCAGCGCCGCGTTGCGCGGACAGCGCTGCCAGCACGGCAGCGGTACGCGAAATAGGCGACATCAGCAAGCCACACAACTGGGCCAGCAACACTTCTTTGGAAGGAATGTTGGCCAGTTGCTTGACGCCCTCGATGTCCAGGGTTTTCCCAGCAAATGCACCTGCGCGAATCACCAGTTTGTCGTTGGTTTTTGCGAAGTCAGCCACTACTTTTGCAGCAGCGACGGCATCAATGGAAAAGCCGTAGATCAGCGGACCGGTCATCTGGTCGGACAAGACTTCAAATGCACTACCTGCCACGGCACGGCGAGCCAGGGTGTTCTTCAGAACACTCAGGGTCACGCCTTTTTCGCGGGCTTGGCTGCGCAGCTTGGTCATGTCAGCGACCGTGATGCCACGGTATTCCGCCATCACGAGCGTTTGAGCTTTAGCGGCGAGGCCTGTCACTTCATCAATGACGGCTTGTTTCTCACTGCGGTTGAGACTCAAGGTCTACTCCTTAAAAATGTGCTGTCGGGTTTTGGCAAGCTTGCACCTGCCGTCAACCCTTCAACACGCTCATGTTCAGCGACCAACTGTTTTCAGATTCTTTTCAAAACCATTCAAGCAGCGGGACCGCCATCTGCGTTGGCTGTCTTTCGATTAAGCGCCCGACCTGAATGGTTGATTCAGGCTGGGCACACCAACGGTCCTGGATGACCTGCCCGGGACAACCCCGGCAGCCCACCACTCTGAACGACGCCTGCGCGCCGTTCAAATTTTTGCCTTTAAGCCGCGATGGTTTGCGTGTCGACGCGAACGCCCACACCCATCGTCGACGATACGGCGACTTTCTTCAGGTACACGCCCTTGCTGGTCGCAGGCTTGGCCTTGATCAGCGCGTCGATCAGTGCAGCCAGATTGCCTTGCAGCTTTTCGGTATCGAACGAGCGACGACCGATGGTGCCATGCACGATACCGGCCTTGTCAACACGGAACTGGACCTGACCCGCTTTGGCGTTGCGAACAGCGGTCGCCACGTCAGGCGTCACGGTACCAACCTTGGGGTTAGGCATCAGGCCGCGGGGGCCAAGGATCTGGCCGAGCGTACCAACGATGCGCATCGCATCAGGGGAAGCAATCACCACGTCGAAGTCCATCTTGCCGGCCTTGATGTCGGCAGCCAGATCGTCCATACCGACGATGTCGGCACCGGCTGCCTTGGCTTCTTCAGCCTTGGCACCCTGCGCAAACACGGCAACGCGCTTGGTCTTGCCAGTGCCGTTAGGCATCACGACAGCGCCACGAACAACCTGGTCGGATTTTTTGGCATCAATACCAAGTTGGACGGCTACGTCGATGGACTCGTCGAACTTGGCGACAGCGAACTCTTTGACAAGTCCCAGTGCGTCAGGCAGTGCATACAGCTTGTTGCTGTCGATTTTGTCACCGACGGTTTTTTGACGTTTGGTCAGTTTGCTCATACAACACCCTCCACCGTCACGCCCATGGAACGGGCGGAACCGGCAATAGTACGGACTGCGGCATCCAGATCGGCAGCAGTCAAATCCTTCATCTTGGCTTTGGCGATTTCTTCCAGCTGGGCGCGGGTGATCTTGCCAACCTTGGCGGAATGCGGTGTGGCCGATCCCTTGTCAAGCTTGATGGCCTTCTTGATCAGCGTGATCGCCGGCGGCGTCTTGATGATGAAGGTAAAGCTCTTGTCTGCATAAGCAGTGATCACCACAGGCAGTGGCAAACCTGGCTCAACACCCTGGGTCTGGGCATTGAATGCCTTGCAGAACTCCATGATGTTCAAGCCACGTTGACCCAAAGCGGGTCCGATCGGTGGGGATGGATTGGCCTTGCCAGCTGGTACTTGCAGCTTGACGAAGCCGACGATTTTTTTCGCCATACTTTTCTCCTTGCGGGTCATAACGCCTGAAAACTGTCAAACAACAGCTCTCAAGCTTCCCGGGGGTTGCACAACTCACAGTGAATTCCTTCGAATCCCTTGCGCCGAGTTGCAAAGCGCAAAATTTTACCTAGTCAACCTGGAATGTTTTCCAGGATTTTTTCCGCCAAACAATGGCGATCAGGTCTTCTCGATCTGGCTGAATTCCAGTTCAACCGGCGTCGCGCGTCCAAAAATCGTGACCGACACACGAACCTTGTTTTTTTCGTAGTTGACTTCTTCCACAGTGCCGTTGAAATCAGTGAAGGGGCCGTCCTTGACACGAACATACTCACCGGTTTCGAACTCGACTTTGTGACGCGGCTTGTCGGTGCCAACCTGCATTTGGCTGACGATCTTCTGCACCTCTTCTTCAGAGATGGGGGCCGGACGGTTTTTTGCGCCACCCACGAAACCTGTCACTTTGTTGGTGTGCTTCACCAGATGCCAGGTTTCGTCATCCATGACCATCTCAACCAGCACATAGCCTGGAAAGAAACGGCGCTCGGTGGTCTTCTTCTGGCCGTTCTTGATTTCCACCACTTCTTCGGTAGGGACCAGGAAACGCCCAAACTTGGACTGCATGCCGGCACGGTTGATGCGCTCGACAATGTTGCGTTCCGCCGCTTTTTCCATACCGGAATAGGCATGCACAACATACCATTGCATGCCAGGCGTCAATGCAAGAGACGCATCGGCAACAACAACATCTCTGGAGGCGGTATCGTTCAGATCACTCATTATCTTTTCCATCCCAGGATCAGGTCGTAAAACACCCATTCGAGTGTCTTGTCCGTCAGCCACAAAAACAATGCCATCACCACCACGAAACCGAACACGTAAGCCGTCATCTGGACAGCCTCCCTGCGCTCAGGCCAGACAACCTTTTTAACTTCTCGAACCGAATCACGGCCAAAAGCCAGAAACTGCCTGCCAAGTTCGGACGATACAAAAACAAGGACTGCCACCACCAGGCCCACAAGCAAGATGCCCCACTGTGCCACCTGGCCCTGCTTGGCCAGCAAATAAAAGCCGACCAGGGAAGCCAGCACCAGCACCACGGCCAAGCCCAGTTTGGCTTTGTCCGCATTGGTGCTGACGGTTTCAACTTGAGTAGAGGCCATGGTTGCCGAATTTCCTGTTCAATCTTCGTGCGTCCTTGCAGACGCTTAAGCCCACCCGAAGCTTTCAACTCCTGGCGGGCTTGCTTGTTATCTTTTCACACCATCTTCGACGTTGACCACCTCAACAATCGGGTGGCAGGGGCAGAAGGAATCGAACCATCAACCTTCGGTTTTGGAGACCGACGCTCTGCCAATTGAGCTATGCCCCTGCATCAAACTTTTAAACCATCAATTCATCACGCGAGGATCTTGGCCACAACGCCAGCGCCCACGGTACGGCCACCTTCGCGGATGGCGAAGCGCAGGCCTTCTTCCATGGCGATCGGGTTGATCAGCTTGACCGTGATCGACACGTTGTCGCCGGGCATGACCATTTCCTTGCCTTCT
>JBBSRS010000113.1:0-7736 GCA_038242795.1 Burkholderiales bacterium | reverse complement strand
CCCTTCTATGTCTTGCGTCTGCTCGGCGTCATTCTGTACCTGAGCGGCATGGTGGTCATGCTCTGGACCACCTACAAGACCGCTACGGCTGGTCGTTCTGTCACCGTCACCATTCCGGCGGCCGTGGCCCACGCTTGAGGAAAACAACAACATGGCTAACCAAAAATCGAGCGGCGGTCTTTCTCACGAGAAGGTCGAAACCAGCAACTTCCTGATGATCGTGCTGATTCTGCTGGTGCTCGCTGTCGGCGGGCTGGTGGAAATCGTCCCGCTGTTTTTCCAGAAGTCGACGACCGAGCCCATCAAAGGGTTGCAGCCGTACACCGCGCTGCAGGTCATCGGGCGTGACATTTACCAGCGCGAAGGCTGCTACAACTGCCATTCACAAATGATTCGTCCGTTTCGCGCTGAAACGCTGCGCTACGGACCTTATTCCGTCGCCGGCGAGTTTGTCTATGACCATCCCTTCCAGTGGGGCAGCAAGCGAACCGGTCCGGATCTGGCGCGGGTAGGCGGCAAGTACAGTGATGAATGGCACCGGATTCACCTGAACAATCCGCGCGACCTGGTACCCGAATCCAACATGCCTGCTTACTCATGGCTGGAAAAAAACACGGTGGATACCGCTTCAATCAAGGCGCACATGGCAGGGCTGCGTACGGTTGGAACGCCTTATACCGATGAAGAGATCGCCAAGGCGGCTGATGATGTCAAAGGCAAAACCGAGATCGAGGCCGTGATTGCTTACCTGCAGGTGCTCGGGATTCACCGTAAATAACTTGGTGTAAGGATCGTGGCAATGGATATCAACATACTCAGGTCCATCGTGACGGTGGTCACCTTTTTGGTCTTTATCGGAATCATCGTATGGGCTTGGTCTGGACGCAACGCCAAAAGCTTTGATGAAGCAGCTCAGCTTCCCTTCAAGCAAGATGAATAGACAGCGCCCAGGAACTGGACAAGGAAGAAAAAAATGAGTGATTTCACCAGTAATTTCTGGTCGTTCTATGTGACTGGCATTTCGCTGGTCGGCATCTTTGCCTGCTTGCTGCTGCTGTGGTTCAGCGGCAAAGCCAAAGCCATGACGGCCAATGACAACACCACGGGTCACGTGTGGGACGGCGATTTGCGCGAGATGAACAATCCGCTGCCGCGCTGGTGGGTGTGGCTGTTCATCATCACCGTGATTTTTGCGCTGGGCTATCTTGCGCTGTACCCTGGTCTGGGCACTTATGCCGGCAAGTTTGGCTGGAGCGCCATCGGCCAGTACGAGTCTGAAGTGGCCAAGGGGAACAAGGAAGTCGAGCCTTTGTATGCTCGGTTCAACAGCATGAAGCCCGAAGACGTGGCAGGCGATCCCCAGGCCATGGCCATTGGCGAGTGTTTGTTCATGAACAACTGTTCGCAATGCCATGGATCGGATGCCCGTGGCAGCAAGGGATTTCCAAATCTTTCGGACAAGGACTGGCTGCATGGCGGCGCGCCTGACAAGATTGTTGAAACCCTGGTCAAGGGCCGCATTGGCAACATGCCCCCCATGGCTGCCGCGGTGGGGTCTTCGGAGGATGTGCGCAATGTGGCGAACTATGTTTTGAGCCTGTCAGCCAGCCCGCACGATTCGGTCAAGGCTTCGCTTGGCAAGAGCAAGTTCGGCGCCTGCGCGGCTTGCCATGGTGCGGATGGAAAAGGCAACCAGGCCCTCGGTGCGCCCAATCTGACGGACGATATCTGGCTGCACGGGTGGGGTGAAAACGCCATCGTGGCCATGATCAACAATGGCAAGGTCAACCAGATGCCTGCGCAGGAAGGGAAACTCACCGAATCCCAGATTCATGTGTTGGCATCCTATGTTTGGAGCTTGTCCAACAAGCCAGGCGCAGTAGCCCTGAAGTGATTTTTTACCCGGCAACATCCCTACTGGGGTTTTGCATGGAGCAGTACCTGTGGATAATTCAAAGCCGACTCCTCGAAAAGTCATTCCCATCACGGTAATGGCTGGAGAGCAGTTGCAGGCCTCGTCAGCCACTGGCGATGGCGAATCAGGAAGCATCTACCAAGCCCAGAAGAAAATTTACCCGCGCAGTGTCACGGGACTTTTTTCGAAGTGGCGCTGGGCCATGGTCTACATCACCCAGTTGGTCTTTTATGGCCTTCCGTGGCTGGAGTGGGGCCAGCGCCAGGCCATACTGTTTGATCTGGAAGCGCGGCGCTTTTATATCCTCGGACTGGTGCTTTATCCGCAGGATTTCATTTACCTCGCGGGTATCCTGGTGATTTCAGCGATGGGGCTGTTTTTGTTCACCGCTGTGGCCGGTCGCCAGTGGTGCGGCTATGCCTGTCCCCAGACGGTGTACACCGAAATTTTTCTTTGGCTTGAAAAGATCACCGAAGGCGACCGTTCGGCACGTTTGCGGCTCGATGCAAGTCCCATGTCCGTGAACAAGTTCGCACGCAAGGCCAGCAAACAGGCTTTGTGGATCGGCCTGGCGCTGTGGACCGGATTCACGTTTGTGGGTTATTTCACGCCCATCAAGGAACTGGGTGTCAGTTTCATCCATGCAAGCATGGGGTCCTGGGAAACCTTCTGGGTTTTCTTCTACGGATTTGCCACCTATGGCAATGCAGGCTACATGCGTGAGCAGGTCTGCAAGTACATGTGCCCGTATGCCCGCTTTCAGAGCGCCATGTTCGACAAGGACACCTTGATCGTCACCTACGACGAGGCACGCGGCGAGCCCCGGGGTTCCCGTTCCAAGAAAGCCGATCCGGCGGCCCTCAGCCTGGGCTCCTGTGTCGACTGCACGCTTTGCGTTCAGGTGTGCCCGACAGGGATCGATATCCGCAAAGGGCTGCAATACGAGTGCATCAGTTGCGCGGCATGCATCGATGTATGCGATACGGTGATGGACAAAATGAACTACCCGCGTGGCCTGATTCGCTATTCAACCCAGAATGCAGTGGTGCAGGGTTGGGGCAAATCGCAGCTTTTGCGTCGTGTATTTCGTCCCCGGGTGCTGGTCTACACCACCATCTTGCTGGCTGTGACCTCCGCCATGTTCATCAGTCTGGCGCTTCGCTCTCCATTCAAGGTCGATGTCATTCGTGACCGTACTTCACTGGCGCGTGTCGTGGGTGGCGGAAAGACAGAAAATGTGTACCGCATCCAATTGATGAATGCGACAGAAACCACCCAGAATTACCGCATCACCGCCACCGGGCTGCCAGGCCTGACGCTGGTGTCAGAAGGCTTGTTCACTGTCGAGGCGACCCAGGCGCGCGGAATACCCGTTACCCTGCAATTGCCGTATGAGGCGGCAACTCCAGGCTCGCACGAGATTCATTTTGAAATCGAATCGGTCAACTCGCCGGGTCGCGTGGTCGAAAAGTCCGTGTTCCTGGTGCCCCGCTAACTTAACAATGGAAATGACATGCACAAAGAAGACGGACAACCCTGGTGGAAATTCGGGCATGCATGGATGGTTTTTGCATTGCCTGCCGTGGTCGTCGTTGCCTCATTCATCACTTTGTACCTGGCCATCAAGATGCCCGATCCTGTGGTCACCAGCTATGGCCAGCCAACACGGTCAAGTGAAGTGGGTCGGGAGGCACCGTCCACCAACATGGCGCCTGCGATGCAGGCCCGAAATCATGCAGCCACGGGCGCTCCAGCGCCCGCCGAGCCTTGAGAACTGAATGGGATTGAGAAGGAAGTGCCAAATGACACACCCCTTCCCTCCTCAAATTACCGGAAAGATTTGAACTTTATGTGGGCTCAACGAATGATGTGGATTGCATGGCCTGCCTTCCTGCTGGCAGGCGCGATAGAAATGCTGGTGTTTGCCTTTGTCGATCCGCAAAGCCTGCATTGGTTCGGCCAGCCCCTGGGCTTGTCTCGCGAGGCGGTCTACACCCTGGCTTTTTTTGTATTCTGGGCACTGACCATGGCGTCGAGTGCCTTGACGACCCTGCTGGCCATGTCGCCTTTCGAAGTGAATCGTCGTGAATTGGCTGTCAAAGGGCGTCTCTGAAGGCGTGATGCGTGAGCCCGGATCCATTAAAACGCCTGTGTTGCCAACTCTGAAACCATCTCTCGGTCGTTGTTGGGCTTTGCCTTGGCAGCGCGTCTGTTTCCGGCGGGGCGCCTGATGCTGATTCTGGACAAGCCGGCCTGATCAGCCTGAACAAAGCAGTTCCAGGCTCAGCAGGTTTTGTGGTTGTTGTTGACGATCAGCTTGAGCGCTTCTGTGTCAAGAATGCGCACATGGCGCTGCTTGACTTCAACAATCTTGTCTTCGACGAACTTTGAAAAAGTCCGGCTGACCGTTTCGAGCTTCAGCCCCAGATAACTGCCGATTTCTTCTCGCGTCATGCGCAGCAGAAGCTCGGATTGCGAGAAGCCGCGGGCATGCAGACGCTGGACCAGATTCAGTAAAAAGGCAGCCAGACGCTCTTCCGCCCGCATGCTGCCAAGCAGCAGCATCACACCGTGTTCACGAACGATCTCGCGGCTCATGATCTTGTGCACATGACGCTGAAGGGAGATTACTTCCCGTGACAACTCTTCGATGCGGTCAAATGGCATCACACACACTTCAGCATCTTCCAGCGCGATGGCGTCACAGGTGTGGTGCTCCTTGACAATGCCGTCCAGGCCGATGATTTCGCCTGCCATCTGGAACCCGGTGACCTGGTTGCGGCCGTCTTCGGTGGTGATGCAGGTTTTGAAAAAGCCGGTGCGGATGGCAAACAGGGAGCTGAACTTTTCACCGTTGCTGTACAAGCGGCTGCCGCGCTTGACCTTGCGGCGCACGGCAACCACCTCCTCGATCCTGTCCAGTTCATCGGCTTTCAAGCCCATGGGCATGCAAAGTTCACGAAGATTGCAGTTGGAGCAGGCAACTTTCACGGTGACAGGGTTGATGGGCTGGACTCTGGCGTCGCTTGCGACATCCCCGCGCTTGCCCGTACTCATGGACTCTGGTGTGACCTCGAACATGACATTCTCCTGATGAGGGTTCGTTGCCTGGTTTTAGACAGGCTGACCGCTGACATAGGTCAAACAAGCAATGCGAACTTCAAGATACATTGGCAGTGCTTGCCCCGGAATCGCGGGTGCGCGCTTCAAGGAACCGTCACGAACGCACTCGCGGTTGATTGTATGCCCATCCCCTCCCATGAACTGATTCCCCCTTCCGATGTCCCGGGACCTCGCTACACCACGTACCCGACGGCAGACCGTTTCGTGGAAGCCTTCACGTCCGAACACCTGGCGCAGACACTGGCGCTGCGTCGAAATGGCGCAGCCGCCCTGCGGGTGCCGCTGTCACTTTACGTGCACATTCCTTTCTGTGAATCGCTTTGCTACTACTGCGCCTGCCACAAGCTCATCACCCGGCAGCATGCACACGGCGAAACCTACCTGCATTACCTGGGCCGCGAGCTTGATTTGTACACCGCCCAGCTGGGGACCGGTCAAACGGTCAGCCAGCTCAACCTGGGCGGCGGCAGTCCCACCTTCTTGAGCGATGCTGAATTGCGCCAGTTGATGGCCATGCTGCGGCGCAGCTTCCGGTTCGCACCGGGTGCAGACGCTTGCATTGAAGTCGATCCGCGAACCGTGGATGCCGCACGCCTGGCGACGCTGGCGGAACTGGGGTTCAACCGGCTGAGCTTCGGCGTGCAGGATTTCGATCCGGCGGTGCAAAAAGCGGTTCACCGCATCCAGCCTGCCGAACAGGTTTTTTCATTGATGGCGGCCGCGCGCCTGATTGGTTTTGAGTCCATCAACATGGACCTGATCTATGGCCTGCCAAAACAGACGCCCCCCTCGTTTGACCGCACCCTGGCGCAGGTTTTGCAACTGCGGCCCGACTGCATCGCCCTGTATGCCTACGACCACCTGCCGCAACACTTCAAGCCGCAACGGCGGATCGATGCTGCCGCCTTGCCTGATGCCCGCGCCAGGCTTTGCATGCAGTCGCACTCTTTTTCGGCTTTCCAGGATGCCGGGTATGTGTATATCGGCATGGACCACTTTGCCCTGTCCGGCCATGCCCTGGCGGTTGCCAAACGGCAGGGCCGACTGCACCGCAACTCCCAGGGTTACAGCACCCAGCCTGACGGCGACCTGATCGGCCTGGGGGTCTCCGCCATCGGCAAGGTGGGCGCCACTTACAGCCAGAACGCCAAGACCCTGGACGCGTACTACGACGACCTGCAACAGGGACGACTCCCCGTCGCACGGGGACTGGCACTGTCCCGCGATGACCTGATGCGGCGCAGCGTCATCATGGCGCTGATGTGCCAGGGCCAGCTGGACTTCGAGTCGATCGAGCTGGGCTATCTGATTGATTTCAAAACCTATTTTGCCGACGAGCTGAAAATGCTTGGGGCGCTGCAGCAGCAGGGCCTGGTGGAGGTCAGCGACACGGGGCTTCAGGTGACGGGGACAGGCTACTTTGTTGTGCGCAGCGTGGCGATGGTTTTCGACCGCTATCTCCAGGCAGACCGTACGCGGACAATGTTTTCCCGGATCATCTAGAACGGCTGCATGAACACTTCACTGGCCATGACGGCATTGCTGATGGGACTGGCCGGCGGGCCGCACTGCATCGCCATGTGCGGCGCCGCCTGCGCAGGCATCGGCAACGCGGCCGGCGCGCGCAAAACCTCTGCCCTCTGGACCTTTCAGGCGGGCCGCCTGGCCAGCTATTCGGCGCTCGGTGCGGTGGCCGCAGCCTCGATGCAGGGGCTGGGGTGGCTGACCACCCAGACGGCGGTCATGCGCCCGGTCTGGACGCTGTTTCACGTCGCCGTGATGATGATGGGCGTGATGCTGGTCGTGCTGGCACGCCAGCCGGTGTGGCTTGACAGCACGGCGCGCAACGTGTGGAGCCGGGTCAGAGCGTTCAATGCGTCGTGGGGCAGGGGTGCGCCGCTGGCCCTTGGCGCACTCTGGGCCTTTATGCCGTGCGGGCTGTTGTACTCGGCAGTGCGGGTGGCGGCCCTGAGCGGCGGTCCGCGGGATGGCGCGCTGATCATGGCGCTGTTTGCCCTGGGCAGCAGCGTGTCCCTGCTGATCGGCCCGTGGTTGCTGCTGCGCCTGCGCGGTGGCGGCAAGGGTGAATGGGGCATTCGCCTGGCCGGACTGGCACTGGCGGGCACGTCCGGCTGGGCCTTGTGGATGGGGCTGGCGCACGATACTGCGCCCTGGTGTGTGAGTTAGGCCCCCACGCTTCGCCGCTGCGCGGGTCGCTGCCCCCCGAGGGGGCCGCTGCGCCTGCGGCCCGGCGAAGCCGGTTCCGCGGCCCCTGCTGGTGGGGATGGGCACCCCGCGTGTCCCGCTGTGCGGGGTTCGCTGCCTTCTGACAGTTGGCTGAGCCTGTGGCACGGTAAAGCAGGTTTTGCCTTCACTGCTGGTGCTGGCTGGTTTCCAGACTTTGGAGCAAGCACGTTCTGATCAAAAAACAAGTTTCAGTGTCGAATATGCCTCTTGCGCATGCTGGGTATGCATAAGCAGCTATAAATACAGTAGCAAATGGCAATCAGTCGCGCTTTGAGTGCCGCGCCGCATGTGCCAGGCGATCTCGCTTTAGCCCCGGCGCATCAGCGTGCTTTTGCCGAACAGGCTTTCGATCAGGTCGAGCGCCACTTCGGCGGTGGCATTGCGCACGTCGAGTGCCGGGTTGAGTTCCATCACGTCGAGCGATGCCATCAGGCCGGTGTCGGCAATCATT
>JBBSRS010000112.1:0-7784 GCA_038242795.1 Burkholderiales bacterium | reverse complement strand
GGTGAGACCGAAGTTGAGCGCGCGTTCGTCTATGTCGGTGGCAATCATCTGGAGTTCCGACATGCAATGGTGCAGTTCCATCTGCTCCTTGAGCAGGATGGCCACCGAATAGGCTTCCTCGCCCGTGGCGCAGCCTGCCACCCAGACCCGGACCGACTCGTCTGGCGATCGATGGGCCAGCAGCGCCGGCAGCACATCGCGTTCAAGCGCTTCAAAAGCCGCCGGGTCGCGAAAGAAGTTGGTCACGCTGATCAGCATGTCCTGAAGCAGCAGCTTGACCTCTTCCGGGTGCGTGCGCAGGAAATCCCGATAGGACGGCAGGTCCGGAACGCCATTGACCTGCAACCGGCGCTCGATGCGGCGCAGAACGGTGGCCCGCTTGTACTGCCGGAAATCATTTTTCGAGTGGATGCGCAGCGACGACATGATGTCGCGCAGCGCTTCTTCGGTAAGGCGGGCGGCCTCCTCGCTGTCGGCAGCCGCGACGGGCAGCGACGCGTCGTCTTTCATGGGCAGACTGATGCGCGACGCATTGGCCCAGAGTTGCTGAAGCTGCCTGGGCATCTGGGCTGCCGTGGTGATGAAGTCAACCACGCCGGTGGCAATCGCGGCTTTGGGCATGCCGTCATATTCGGCATCTTCGGGTTGCTGCGCCAGGGTCACGCCACCCTCTTCCTTGATCCGTGCCAGACCGGCCGCGCCATCGTTGCCGGTACCGGACATGACGACTGCAATTGCCCTTTCCTGGTGAACCTCGGCCAGGGTGCGGAAAAACAGGTCAATGGCCAGGTGAGCGCCCCGGACACGCACCTGGCTGGACAACTGCAGGTGCCCGTCGTTCATTTTCAGGTCATTTGTGGGCGGGATCACATACACATGATTGGCTTCGATGGCGGTCCGTTCACTGACCTGCAGGACCGGCATGCTGGTAACGCGCTGGAGTATCTCGGCCAGATTGCTTTCATGTTCCGGTGACAGATGAAGAATGACGACAAAGGCCATGCCATTGGCATCGGGCATGTGCTTGAAGAAATGCAGGAGGGCCTGCAGACCACCGGCCGATGCACCAATGCCGACCACAGGAAATTTGAGCGGACTTTTGATCAAGCCTTCGCTGTTTTCAGCGTCCAGGGAAGCGTCGCGCAGATCTGCCATGCTGATAAACCAGTCTGTTTAAGTAATTTTGATAATACGGCTTAATACTTGCATAAAGTCTTTAAACCCGGCACTGCGTCGCAACCCTTGCTGCGATTCGAATAAATAAAAAATCTTCTAACGCCCCTTTTTTTACAAGCGCAGGAAAGCTTGCAAGCAGCGTGAGCAATCGATCGAGCAGTCAGGAATGTTGACAGTCCAAAGGGCATTGCCAAATGGCCAAACAGCCGCACAAACACGGCTGTGCAAACGTCCGAAGAGAAATTGCCGGACATCGGCTGTTGGGAATGGATGACATTCGAGCCATGGCGGGAACTTCAACATCTCAATTCATTGAATTGAAACCGAAATTTTAAGGAAAAAACCATGGGCATTGGAAACACCAGCGGGGACGGCACCCGTCCCACCACCAGCGGCGGCGTGGACAACATCGGCGGTGCGGACAGTTTCACACCCGGAAAAAAAACCGGCCATGACGGTTCGACACCCGGCCCCAACGAAAAAATGACTGAAAAACGCCAGGACTCTACCTCCGACAGCGCACAGAATCCGGCGCCGCACAGCACCGACTGATGTTTCGGGGTCTGGGGGCAGCATCCAGCCTCAGAATTTCAGCAGACAACAAAAAAGCGCTTTTGGTGTGAACCGAAAGCGCTTTTACATTCAAGACCGGTCTTGCTCATTGCTTTTTTTATAGCAAACAATGCTGATGAACAATGCGCAAAGAACCAAAAACGCTTGAAAACAGCCGAAATTATTCAGCCTGCTGTTCCTTGGCGTAGTTGGCGATGCCGTCGGTGATTTCCTTGCGCGCAGCGTCCGGGCCTTCCCAGCCCGAAACCTTCACCCATTTGCCTTCTTCCAGGTCTTTGTAATGCTCAAAGAAATGGGCAATGGTTTTCAGGCGCAGCGGGTTCATGTCCTCGGGCTTTTGCCAGTGGCTGTACAGCGAGCATTTTTTGTCGATGGGCACGGCCAGCACTTTGCCGTCTTCGCCGGCTTCGTCGGTCATTTTCAAAATGCCAATGACGCGGCAGGTCACCACCACGCCGGAAATCAGCGGTACCGGCGTGATCACCAGCACATCGACCGGGTCGCCGTCGCCGCTCAGGGTGTGGGGTATGTAGCCGTAGTTGCAGGGGTAGTGCATCGACGTGCTCATGAATCGGTCCACGAAGATGGCGCCGGACTCTTTGTCCACCTCGTACTTCACCGGATCGGCATTCATCGGGATTTCGATGATCACGTTGAAGGCGTCGGGAGCGTTTTTACCGGGAGTAACTTTATCTAGGGACATGGTCGCTTTGGAGTTGATGAAAATACATGGATGAAAAACCGGCCTGCCGGGCCGATGCGTTCAAGACGTCCGCAACCGCTTGTCGCAGGGCGACCTCGCGGGCTGAAACACATTTATCTGCCCGCATTTTACTGATGCCGACCTTACGGGTTGCCAACGACGGGTGTTTTCGCGTTTAATTTCACTGAGTTGGCCAATCGTCCCATCGCCTCCATGCGAGCCACGAGGAAGCAACGCAGCGGGGGGCCGCTTGCGTGGCACCCATCAAGGCAAAAAACAAATGTGGAGGTATTTATGACAGGTCATTCAGCCGCGCTCATTCTTGCGCTGGTTTGCGGGCTCATTGCCGTCGGATACGGCTTTTGGGCCAGAAGCTGGATTCTCTCCCAGGACGCGGGCAACGCGCGCATGCAGGAAATCTCGGCCGCCATCCAGACCGGCGCTGCCGCCTATCTGGCCCGGCAGTACAAAACCATCGGGATTGTCGGCGTCATTCTGGCGGTGCTGATCGGGGTGTTTCTTGACAGCAAGACGGCCATCGGCTTTTTGGTCGGTGCACTGCTGTCGGGCGCCTGCGGCTTCATCGGCATGAATGTCTCGGTGCGCGCCAATGTGCGGACCGCGCAGGCCGCCACGCGCGGCATTGGCCCGGCACTCGACGTTGCGTTTCGCGGCGGCGCCATCACCGGCATGCTGGTGGTCGGGCTGGGGCTGCTGGGCGTCACGGCTTTTTTCTGGTTTCTGGTCGGCAATGGCAACTATCTGCCCACCAGCAAACTGGCCGACCTGCTCAACCCGCTGATCGGTTTTGCCTTTGGCTCGTCGCTGATCTCGATCTTTGCACGGCTGGGCGGCGGCATCTTCACCAAGGGGGCTGACGTGGGCGCCGACCTGGTCGGCAAGGTCGAGGCCGGCATCCCCGAAGACGACCCGCGCAACCCGGCGGTGATTGCCGACAACGTCGGCGACAACGTCGGCGACTGCGCCGGCATGGCGGCCGACCTGTTCGAAACCTACGCGGTGACGCTGATTGCCACCATGGTGCTGGGCGCGCTGCTGGTGGCCGCCGCGCCGGTCAATGCCGTGCTGTACCCGCTGGCGCTGGGCGCGGTGTCGATCATCGCGTCGATCATTGGCTGCTTTTTTGTCAAGGCATCGCCCGGCATGACCAACGTGATGCCGGCCTTGTACAAGGGCTTGGGGGTGGCGGGTCTGCTTTCGCTGATCGCGTTTTATTTCGTCACCACCTGGCTCATGCCGGACGACGCCATTTACGCCACGGGCAGCCAGATGAAGCTGTTTGGCGCCTGTGCCGTCGGCCTGGTGCTGACCGCCTGCCTGGTCTGGGTGACCGAGTACTACACCGGCACGCAGTACGCGCCTGTCAAGCACATCGCGCAGGCGTCAACCACCGGCCACGGCACCAACATCATTGCCGGCCTGGGCGTGTCGATGCGCTCGACCGCCTGGCCGGTGATCTTTGTCTGCATTGCCATTCTGGTGTCGTACAACCTGGCCGGGTTGTACGGCATCGCGATCGCCGCGACTGCAATGCTGAGCATGGCGGGCATCGTCGTGGCACTCGACGCCTACGGCCCGATCACCGACAACGCCGGCGGCATTGCCGAAATGGCCGACATGCCGCCCGAAGTGCGCGCCGTGACCGACCCGCTGGACGCCGTGGGCAACACCACCAAGGCCGTGACCAAGGGCTACGCGATTGGCTCGGCCGGTCTGGCCGCGTTGGTGCTGTTTGCCGACTACACCCACAAGCTGGAAAGCTATGGCCGCGCCATCAGCTTTGACTTGAGTGACCCGATGGTCATCGTCGGCCTGTTCATCGGTGGGCTGATTCCCTACCTGTTTGGCGCCATGGCGATGGAAGCCGTGGGGCGCGCAGCCGGCGCGGTGGTGGTGGAAGTGCGCCGCCAGTTCAAGGAAATCCCCGGCATCATGGAAGGCACGGCCAAGCCCGAGTACGGCCGCGCTGTCGACATGCTGACCACGGCGGCGATCAAGGAAATGATCATTCCCTCGCTGCTGCCCGTGATCGTGCCGATCCTGGTCGGCCTGCTGCTCGGCCCGAAGGCGCTGGGCGGCCTGCTGATGGGCACCATCGTCACCGGCCTTTTCGTGGCGATTTCGAGGTGCACCGGCGGCGGCGCCTGGGACAACGCCAAGAAATACATTGAAGACGGCCACCACGGCGGCAAGGGAAGCGAGGCGCACAAGGCGGCCGTGACCGGCGACACCGTGGGCGACCCGTACAAGGACACCGCCGGGCCGGCCATCAACCCGCTGATCAAGATCATCAACATCGTGGCGCTGCTGATCGTGCCGCTGATGATGAAGTTCCATGGCGGCGAGGTGCAGGCCGCGCCGGCCGTTCCGGTGCAGGCGCCCACCGCGTTCAGCGGCCCGGCCGCGCCGGTCTTGACGCCGGTGGCGCCAGGGCTGCCCGCACCGGCGCCAGCCCGGGCCCCTGCCGCTGCAGCCGTTGCGACGCCTGCGGCCAGCATGCCTGCACCAGCCGCTTCCCGGTAAGGTTTTTTTGGGCGCACCGATGGTGCGAATGTCCTTGGCAACCACCCGCTTTGGCGGGTGGTTGCTTTGGCCGGCGTTGCCGCTTGTTGCCCTTTTTTCAGCAATTGCGGTTTTTACGACAATTCACGACAATCGGGCGATGAAGACCTTCGACGATATTGAAGTCCGGCGCCCTGTCCTGGCGCACGCCTATCTGGCCTTGCTGGCCGCCCAGCCAGGCCGGCCGCTGGCGCTGTTTGCGCCCCGGCGCGTCGGCAAGACCTTTTTTCTGGACCATGACCTGGCACCCGGCGCACGGCACGCGGAAATGCTGCCGGTGTACGCCGACCTGTGGCTGCACAAGTCAGCCCCGATCGAGGCGTTGAACCATGCGCTGGAAGAAACGCTGGATGATTTGCAGGTGCCGGCCAGCCCTGCTGGAAAGCTGGCCAGAACACCGGTGAAAAAAATCGGTCTTCTGGGGGCCAGCATTGACCTGGGCGAGGAACCGCAGCGTCGGGTATTGCCGCAATCGCCGGCCCTTCGCCTGGATGCGCTGGTTGCCCGGCTGGCCGCACGGCACAAGGGACAGATCCTCTTGATGCTCGACGAGGTGCAAACCCTGGGCGAGGCGGTGGATGGCGTGGCGCTGGTGGCATCGCTGCGGGCCGTCCTGCACAAGCGGCGCGGTGAGGTATGCGCCGTTTTTACCGGCTCCTCGCAGGAAGGACTGGCGCGGCTGATGAACACCGCAGGTGCGCCGATGTACCAGTTTGCCCAGATTATTGATTTCCCATTCCTGGACGATGAATTCCTGCGCCTGCTGGCGGATCATTTCAGCAAGGTGCATCCGGGAAAAGCGCTGGCGCTGGACGACTTGCGCCACGGCTTCCGAAAGATCGGCTTCAAGCCGGCGCTGATGCGCGATGTGGTCAAGGCGATGTCGGCAGAAGGCGTCACCGATGTTGCGCAAGGGCTGCGCAACTACATGACCAGCGACCACCAGGTCGCCGTCTGGCAGGCGCTGCTCAATTCGGTGGACGCCTTCGACCAGGGTGTATTGCATGTGATCGCCCGAGGCGAGCCACCCCTGAGCCAGGCGACGCTGCAAGCCCTGGCGACCATTCCCGGTGCGAAGCCGACGATTTCGAAGGTCAGGTCATCCATCGAGAAACTCAAACGCGGCGGGTTTCTGTCCAAGACCGTCGCCGGCACGCATCTGGACGATCCCTTGCTCGCCGAGTTCCTGCGGCAACGCGCCAGCGGGTAAACAGGCTGCACGACCGCCACCGCGACTGCGACCGGGCTAGACGATCCAGTCCGGAAATCGCTGCTGGATGTCGTCGACAAAGGCCAGCGTTCCGGCCAAGTGCCGGCGCAATGCCTGCTGTGCCGCCTGCGCGTCTTGGCGGGCGATGGCTTCGACGACTGCCCGATGGTCCCGCACGATCGACTGGGGCTTGCCTTCATCGGGCAGGTTCAGCCGGCGCAGCCGGTCCACATGCCCGCTTTGCCTGCGCACCAGAGTCCACAGCGGTGCCACACTGGCCGCTGCATACAGTTCCTGGTGAAACGCCTGGTCGGCCAGGGCCAGTTTCGGAATGTCCAGCGGATTGAGGGCGGCCTCCTGCACGGCCAGGTTCGCATTCAACCGCTGCATCAGGCTACCGTGTTGCGCCTCCGGCAACACACACAAGGCCGTCAGAATTTCCAGTTCGATCGCACGACGCAGGAAATGCGACTGCAGCGCCGCCGACAGATCGATGCGGCTGACCACCGTGGCATGTTGCGGAAAAATATCGACCAGTTGCTCTTCGCCCAGCCGCAGCAGGGCGTCGCGAATTGGCGTCTGGCTGATGCCGAAGTGGTCGGCCAGCTCGGCGCGTTGCAACACCGTTCCGGGTTCCAGCTGGACGGAAACGATCAGTTCCCGCAAGACTTCGAACACCTGGGGCGCCGACTGACGGGTGCGGTCCAGTTTGAGCGGCGCCAGAGTCGCGAGAGCTGTCATGCGGTCTTTAGGGTTGGAAAGGTCGTGGTCAGGGTAAATCATAGCATTGACACACTAATATATTAGTGCTTTAATTTTCTCAATATTTTGAACGTAAAGCCCTTCTGATGACACATAA
The DNA here is from genome assembly GCA_038242795.1 of Burkholderiales bacterium. GTDB lineage: Bacteria > Pseudomonadota > Gammaproteobacteria > Burkholderiales > Burkholderiaceae_C > Polaromonas. The sequence goes on along the minus strand of JBBSRS010000112.1, from coordinate 680 downwards.
GACCTATGAAGAATTGCGCAGTGCGCGCTGGTTTGCGCCAGACGATGTGCGCTCCTTCGGCCACCGCTCGCGGGTGATGCAGCTCGGCTACGGCCCGCAGGACTGGGAAGGCAAGCCGGTCATCGCCATCCTGAACACCTGGAGCGATATCGGCACCTGCCACGGCCACTTCAAGCAGCGTGTCGAAGACGTCAAGCGCGGTGTGCTGCAAGCCGGCGGCTTTCCGCTGGAACTGCCGGCGCTGTCGCTGTCTGAATCGCTCGTCAAACCGACCACCATGCTGTACCGCAACATGCTCGCGATGGACGTCGAGGAACTGCTGCGCAGCCACCCGATTGACGGCGCGGTGCTGATGGGCGGCTGCGACAAGACCACGCCCGGCCTGGTGCTCGGCGCCCTGAGCGCCGGTGTGCCCTTCATCTACATGCCCGCCGGGCCGATGCTTCGCGGCAACGTCAAGGGCAAGGTTCTTGGCTCGGGCTCGGACACCTGGAAATACTGGGACGAACGGCGCGCCGGCCAGATCAACAAGACGCAGTGGCTGGAAGTCGAAGGCGGCATTGCCCGGAGCCACGGCCACTGCATGACCATGGGCACCGCCTCGACGATGACGAGTGCCGCCGAGGCAATGGGCCTCACCCTGCCCGGCGCCGCGTCGATTCCGGCCGCCGATTCGCGCC
>JBBSRS010000111.1:0-7828 GCA_038242795.1 Burkholderiales bacterium | reverse complement strand
ATCAGCTCCGGCTTGCTGACATCGCAGTCTTCCATCGCGTCGTGGAGCAGCGCCGCCATCAGGGCCTGCGCATCGAGTTTCCATTCGGCGCATTGCTGGGCGACCGCAATCGGATGCGTGATGTAGGGCTCCCCGCTGTTCCTCAACTGCCCCAGGTGGGCTTGATCGGCAAAGCGGTAAGCCTGGCGGACATTTTCTATGTCAGCGGCGCTCAGGTAGTCAAGTTTGGCGGTCAGGGCCGCAAAGCTTGCTGCCGCCGCATTGACTGCGGCAGGTGTCGGCTTGTGGGGAACGGCGGTTGGCGGCATTGCGTTCATAACCCCAAATGTAACGCCACCTGAATAAAGTCTTTAAAAAGTGGTTTTAGCAGGCTTCTAAAATGAAAAAAGCACTTCGAAAAGTGCTTTTTTCCATAAATTAAGCAAATTTAGTTGGGGACTTTTTTCAGCATTTCCAGTCCCACCTTGCCTGCGGCGATTTCGCGCAAAGCGGTGACACCGGGTTTGTTCTTGCTTTCGATCCTGGCGGCATGGCCCTGGCTGAGCATGCGGGCGCGGTAGGTGGCAGCCAGAACCAGTTGGAAACGGTTCGGAATTTTTTCGAGGCAGTCTTCAACGGTGATGCGGGCCATGGTGGTCTTTCAGGTGATCGGTGAGTTAGGGGATGTGAAGCGCCATGAAAGTCTCAGCTCTGGCGCGTCGCTGGGCTGAATATTTCAGCCGCTGGGCATGCACGATGGTTTTCAAGTCGAAAACTGCCCGCTCAAACAACTCATTGATTATAACGAAGTCGAATTTTTGCGCCTGTGCCATCTCCAGGGCAGCGTTCTGGAGCCGCAGTTCGATCACCTCCGGGCTGTCCTCGCCACGACGTTGCAGTCGCGAGCGCAGTTCTTCCCAGCTGGGCGGAAGAATGAAGATCAGGATGGCGTTGGCAAAAATCTGCTTGATGTTGATGGCGCCCTGGAAATCGATTTCCAGGATCACGTCGGCACCATGCGCCACCCGTTCCTCGATGGTGTGGCGCGACGTGCCGTAGCGGTGGCCGTGAACATGCGCCCATTCCAGGAAGGCATCGCGCGTCACCATGCCGTCAAACTCTTCGGTCGAGAGAAAAAAGTATTCCCTGCCATGCTTTTCCTGTCCGCGCGGCGGACGGGTGGTGTGTGACACCGCCGGCTGGATGGCCGAATCGAGTTCCATCAGGGCTTTGACCAGGCTGGATTTTCCAGCCCCGCTGGGGGCGGCTACAACAAAAAGATTTCCGGGATAGTCCATACTGGGCGGGCGATGTTTGCTATTGATTTAAAATTTTCAGAGGGGCTGCAGTGTCATTCGATGTTCTGGACCTGCTCGCGAATCTGCTCGATCAGCACCTTCATGTCGACCGACACACGCGTCAGTTCAAGCGACGCCGATTTGGAGCCCAGGGTGTTCGCTTCGCGGTGGAGTTCCTGAATCAGAAAGTCCAGGCGCTTGCCCAGTTCACCGCCGCTGGCCAGCAGGCGGTCGATTTCATCGAGGTGCGAGGCCAGGCGGGTGATTTCCTCGGCCACGTCAATCCGGATGGCGAACGCGGTCGCCTCGGTCAGCGCCCGGTCCTGGGCAATGTCTGGCAACACGCTGCTGCTGCCCAGCGCCAGCGCTTCTTTCCAGCGATCCAGAAAGCGGTTTTTTTGCTGCTCGACCAGTTTGGGAACCATGGGAACGGCCGATTCGGCCAGTGTCCGCAACTGGGCCGTCCGGTCCAGCAGCATGAGGCTCAGGCGCGCGCCTTCCCGCTCGCGCGCCGCCATCAACTCATTCACCGCCTGCCGGGCAACCTGCAGCAATTCCTGGCTGTAGTCGTGCGGCTTTTTGTCTTCATTCGTGGCAATCCGGAGCACGTCGGCCACGCTGAGCGGTGCCGCCTGCGGCAACCATGACTTGATGCTGTCTTCCAGCGAGCCGAGCCGCTGCAGCGTGGCCGCTGAAGGTGCGCGCAGGTTGCTGGTCCCGGTACTTTCAAGCGAGACGCGCACCTCGACCTTGCCGCGCTTGAGATTGCTGGTGAGCAACTCTCGCAGCGCGGGCTCAGCCTGGCGCAATTCATCGGGCAGGCGAAAAGCCAGGTCCAGGAAGCGGCTGTTGACGGAACGGATTTCAATGCCCAGCCGCGAACTGCTGCCGTGTGACGGTTCGGTTTCGGTGGCCGTCTGCGCGGTGCTCGACTGCAGGCTTGCATAGCCTGTCATGCTGTAAACTGACATTCGCTTTTTACGCCTTCCTAAAGAGAAAAGAGACTGGGTGACTTTTCACCCGGCCCACCAGAGAATTTATGTCAAAGGTCAAGCCTTCGCCCCTTCCGCCTGACACCATGATCGGGGGTTATCGCATTGAGCGAAAACTTTCGGCGGGTGGATTCGGTGTAGTTTACTTGGCCGTTGACAGCGAAGGCCAGCAGTTTGCCATCAAGGAATACCTGCCTTCGTCTCTGGCCAGCCGCGCTGTCGGTGAATTGCTTCCCCAGGTATTGCCTGAAAAACTGTCGCTGTACCGCCTGGGGTTGAAGAGTTTTTTTGAGGAAGGCCGCTCGCTCGCCCAGATTTCGCATGGCTCCGTGGTCAGCGTGCTGAACTTCTTTCGCGAGAACGAGACCGTCTACATGGTCATGAACTACCTGGAGGGCGGCACCCTTCAGGATTTCATCATCACGGCGCGCGACCTGAAAAAACCCAAGGTGTTTCGCGAGTCCACCATCCGCTCGTTGTTTGACGAAATCCTGCGCGGGCTGCGCATCGTGCACCAGCACAAGATGCTGCACCTGGACATCAAGCCGGCCAACATTTTCATCACCGACGACAACCGGGCGGTGATGATCGACTTCGGCGCGGCCCGCGAGGTGCTGAGCAAGGAGGGCAACTTCATCCGGCCGATGTACACGCCCGGCTTTGCAGCGCCCGAAATGTACCGGCGCGACTCGTCCATGGGTCCCTGGACCGATATCTATGCGATTGGCGCCTGCATCTACGCCTGCATGCAGGGCTATCCACCCAACGACGCGCCGCAGCGGATTGAAAAAGACCGGCTGTCGCTGGCCTTGTCCCGTCTGCGCGGCATTTATTCCGACAACCTCATTGAGGTCGTTCAATGGTGCATGGCGCTGGACCCGCTGGCACGGCCGCAATCGGTGTTTGCCCTGCAAAAGGAACTGAGCCGCGAAAGCGCGCGCAGCTACACCAAGCTCACGGTCGGCGAACGGGTGCGTCTGCAGTTTGACAGCGTGGTGTCCGACACCAAAAAAGCAGCGCGCAAGGCCAATGTGCCGGGAACCCGGTTTACATGAAGTTTTCGGTTTTTCAGCTCAGCCGTATCGGCGGACGGGCCATGAATGAAGACCGCATGGGCTACTGTTACACCCGTGAGTCGGGTTTGTTCGTGCTGGCCGACGGCATGGGCGGACATCCCGAAGGGGAAGTCGCCGCCCAGCTTGCCCTCGACACGATTTCGGCCCTGTACCAGAAAGAGGCCAAGCCCCTGGTCGGCAATCCGGCTGAATTTCTTGCCAGTGCGGTGCTGGCAGCGCATCACCGCATCATTCGCCATGCCGCCCAAAAAGGCATGCTTGACACCCCGCGAACCACGCTGGTGGCCGCCATCGTGCAGGGCGCCAGTGCAAGCTGGGTGCATTGCGGCGATTCGCGACTCTACCTGGTGCGCAATGGCCAAATGCTGATGCGCACCCGGGACCATTCATTTCTTGAGCAGGAGCGGGCGGGGCTGAAAGCGCTGGACCCCGTGAACCGCAATATTTTGTTCACCTGCCTGGGCTCGCCCGCCAGGCCAACACTGGAAATTGCCGGGCCTTTTGCCCTGCAGCAGGGTGACAAGCTCATGCTGTGCTCCGACGGTTTGTGGGGAACCCTGAGCGATGCCGAGATTGTTGCGCAACTGAGTGTCCAGCCCGTCTCCACGGCCGTCCCGGCGTTGGTCGAAAGTGCCTTGCTGGCGGGGGGCGAGCACAGCGACAACGTCACCGTTCTTGCCATGGAGTGGGAAACGCCCGATGAGTTTGCCTCGATGCGGCATGGACCCGCTGACAGCGCGATGGATGGCAACTTCGCTTCGACACTCGATGCAGGCGGCTTTGACAGCCAGGCCGACGACGTTGATGAAGCCATGATCGAGCGCTCGATTGCCGAAATCAACGAGGCCATCCGCCGCTCGGCCGCCCGAAAAGCCTGATCGGCGCTGTTCAGCCCGCCACGGCCAGGTCTTGCACAACCCGTTTATCCTTTGGCTGCCGCATCCGGTGTTGTCCAGCCCGACAATTGACACCATGCGCCTGCTCGATCCCACCACCACGGCTCGCGCGCTGCCTGCATCACAAGTGTTTTTGTCGGCAGCGCAGGCTGTCACGGCATTCACTACTAAATGAATAGCTACTAACGCACGCTGTACAAGCGTAAAACCCCTATTTCATCATGAAAATCGTTCTCGCCTCAAACAACCAGGGCAAACTGGCCGAACTTCAGGCCATGCTCGCGCCCCTTGGCCTGGCACTGGTCCGGCAGTCCGATCTGGCTATCCCGGAAGCCGAGGAACCGTTTTGCACCTTTGTCGAAAATGCGCTTGCCAAGGCGCGCCATGCGTCTGCGCTGAGCGGCCTGCCGGCGCTGGCCGATGACGCGGGCCTGTGCGTGGAAGCGTTTGGCGGACAGCCTGGCGTGGACACTGCGTTTTATGCCACCCAGTTCGGCTATGCCAAGGGCGACGACAACAACGTCAAGGCCTTGCTGGAGCAGATGGCGCACCTGACGCAGCCCGCAGAGCGTCGCGCCGCGCTGGTCAGCACGCTGGTCGCGGTGCGCTCTGCCGACGATCCCGAGCCGCTGATCGCCAGCGGGCGCGTGGCTGGCGAAATCGCCTTGACACCTGTGGGCAGCAACGGCTTTGGCTTCGACCCGGTGATGTTCGTCCCCGCCTTCGGCCAGACTTTTGCCCAATTGCCGGTGGGCGTGAAAAACGCCAACAGCCATCGCGGCAAGGCGATGCGGCAAATGATTGAATTGCTGCGTGAACGCTGGCTGTAAACCGGACTCGAAATCTTCATGACCCAAAAAGACGTTCAGCACTACATGCGCAGCGGCACCTTGCAGCTGGCCGCGTTGCCGCCGCTGTCGCTGTATGTGCACTTGCCCTGGTGCATCAGGAAATGCCCGTACTGCGACTTCAATTCGCACGAGGTGGCCGGCGAGATGCCCGAGCAGCGCTACATCGATGCGCTGGTGGCCGACCTGGAGGCGTCGCTGCCGCTGGTCTGGGGCCGCACGGTGCACAGCATTTTCATTGGCGGCGGCACGCCCAGCCTGTTTTCGCCGCAGGCCATCGACCGCTTGCTGGGCGACATCCGCGCCCGGCTCAAGCTGACCGCCGACTGTGAGATCACCCTCGAAGCGAACCCCGGCACATTTGAAAAAGACCGCTTCAAGGCGTTTCGCAGCGCCGGCGTGAACCGCCTGTCGGTGGGGGTGCAAAGCTTTGACGATGCGCACCTGAAGGCGCTGGGCCGCGTGCATGACCGCGCGCAGGCGATTGCGGCGGTCGAGGAAGCCGCGCAGGCCTTCGACACCTTCAACCTCGACATCATGTATGCGCTGCCCGGCCAGACACTGGACAACCAGGCGCAGGACATGCGGCAGGCGCTGGCCCTGGCGCCACCGCATATCTCGATCTACCACCTGACGATCGAGCCCAACACCTACTTCGCCAAGTTTCCGCCGGTGATCCCCGAGGAGGACACGGCCTACGCCATGCTCGACCAGATCACAGAAATGACCGAGGACGCCGGACTGCAGCGCTATGAAGTGTCGGCCTATGCCCGGCCCGGCCACCGCTGTTTTCACAACACCAACTACTGGCAATTCGGCGACTACCTCGGCATTGGCGCTGGTGCGCACAGCAAGCTCAGCTTTGCCCACCGGGTGGTGCGCCAGGTGCGTTACCGCGAGCCCAAGCTCTACATGGACAAGGCGCTGGCCGGCGATGCGGTGACGCAGGAAACCGAGGTCAGCCGTGCCGACCTGCCGTTTGAGTTCATGCTCAACGCCTTGCGGCTGCGGGATGGCTTCAAGCTCCAGGATTTTGCCGACAAGACCGGTCTGCCGTTCACCGCGATCCAGAAAGGGCTGGAAGAGGCCGAGCGCAAGGGGCTCGTCGCACGCGACCTGGTGCATGTCCGGCCCACCGAGCGCGGCTTTGATTTTCTCAACGACCTGCAATCGCTTTTTCTGGCTGACTGAGCCGGCATTCACACACCATGGAACTGGAAACTTCAAGCATTGTCCTGCTGGCCGTCAGCACCCTCGCGAGCTTTGGCGTGGGGCGCACCTTCATGCATTTTCGCAAGAAGAAGCAGAAAAAGGAGGCCCAGGCACGCGAGGCGCGGGCCCTGCGCGATCGGCCCGTCGAGCCGGAATCAAAAAATAAAAGCAAACGCAAGCGGCAGCTTCAGCAGATGGAAAAAGGGCTGCCCGGCCACAAGCGCTGAGGCGCCTTGCATCAAGCCAGGGAAGGCCGCATGATTTTTCAGGCAGGCAGGGTCGGGCGGCAAGAAGAAGTGCTACCTTCTGTAATGCCGATATTGGCGTTTGGAGATGATCGTGGCCAACCCAGAAATGAAAAAATACCAGGATGCGACAACAGCTGACAAGCTGGGCAAAGGCGTCCAGCAAGCACGCGAACTCCATGCGCAATTTATTGCGCTGTTCGACCAGTTCAGGCCAGTGCTGCTCAGCCTTGACATCGTTTCAGAACCAATGCCCCCGGGCGATGGCCCGGCCCGGCTGCGGGTGATCACGCCGTTCGGCAACCTTTATGCCACCGCCGCTTACACATTCGATGACGGACATGTCGGCGCCGCCATGCTTTTTACCGATGAAAAGAAAGTCGATGACCGGACGGTTTCGCGAAAACTCAATGCGGTCATCCTGGGCCGTGAGGGGTTCTGGATCGACTCGGACGGCGACCGGCTCAAGACGCCCTTCACCGAGGTGAGCGAGCACATCGCCTATGCGGCTGTCCACAAGGCGCTGGCCGCGAAGTTGAAGGCTGACTCGGAATACGTCTCGAGTTTTACGCGCGCATTTCTGGTGTAAGGGCATGTCCGTTCAACCGGGCCGGGGGTGCAGGCAGACGATTGATGGCTGACGCTGGCCGCAATGAAAAATCGTTTTCAGACACTGCATGCATAAGGGCAACGATGTGGGGAAATATCACCTGATGGCCGTGAAACCTGCATGAATGCCAGGGTTCCTGGCGGAAGCGGTGTTCTTGTTGCCGCTAATTTCAATTCATCTCAGTTGGCCCCATATCTCTTTATTAATCAATAACCTAGTTGATTGAACAAGCCCCGTGCTGTCTCAGTTGACACCATGATTTGCCCAGTTCAGGCGGCAGATCGCGACAAGTACTGCCCGTGCGCACGATCTACAGCACAGCCTCCACAAAAAGCCGGTTGTCCTTGCCGCTGCGACCCGCATCGCTTGGCTTGCCCAGGCAATGCGGCGCCATTTTGTCCCACTGCGTCTGTGTCAATACCTGTCTGACGCTTAAAGTCATTTGTCAAATGCACCACACATCTTCCAATCTTCAGACGATTCTCAACAAGCCTGGATCGTCTCGCAGCGCACTTCACAAGTGCTGCAGCACAGGACTTTCAAGCGGCTGCGACGCCTGCAGCAGTTGCGCTGCGACCGAGAGGGCAATCACTTCAGGCTCCTTGCCGTCGATGCCCTCGATGCCGATCGGGCAGGTCATGCGCTTGATCAGCGAGGCCTGAAAGCCGCGTT
>JBBSRS010000110.1:0-7844 GCA_038242795.1 Burkholderiales bacterium | reverse complement strand
TTGCCTTCGTCGTTGCGGTTCATGCCCACGTCAATCACGACCGCGCCGGGCTTGACCATGTCGGCGGTCAACACGTTGCGCTTGCCGACGGCCGCCACAATCACGTCGGCCTGCAGCGTCATGGCCTTCAGGTCGGCGGTGGCACTGTGGCAAATCGTGACGGTGGCGTTTTTCTGCAGCAGCATCAGCGCCATCGGCTTGCCGACGATGTTGCTGCGGCCAATCACCACCGCATGCTTGCCGCGCAGGTCATAGCCGATGCTTTCCAGCATCTTCATGCAGCCGTAAGGCGTGCAGGGCCAGAAGCCCGGCTGGCCGACCATCAGCGCGCCGGCGCTGCCGACATGAAAACCATCCACATCCTTGGCCGGCGAAATCGCCTCGATGACCTTTTGCGCGTCGATGTGCGCCGGCAACGGCAACTGCACCAGAATGCCGTGAATCGCCGGGTCGTTGTTCAGCGCCTCGACGCGCGCCAGCAATTCGGCTTCGCCCATGTCGGCCGTGTAACGCTCCAGCACCGAATGCAGGCCGTTGTCTTCGCACGCCTTGACCTTGTTGCGCACATACACCTGGCTGGCCGGGCTGTCGCCGACCAGCACCACGGCCAGTCCCGGCGTGATGCCGCGGGCGCGCAGCGCGGCTGCGCGGCTGGCCACTTCGCTTCGCAGCTGACGAGAAAGGGCAATGCCATCGATGAGTTGGGCTGTCATGTTCTTGGATTTCAAGTAAAAACGCCCGTCAGCGCATGTGCCACGGGCGTATGGTGCTATTAAAAACGGAGTCTTTGATGCGAATCAGACCTTGGGGGCGGTGGAGCCCAGGGCGATTTTAAGCAGGTCTGCCACGGTGTTGGCATTGAGCTTTTCCATGATGTTGGCGCGGTGCGCCTCGACCGTCTTGATGCTGATGCCCAGGTCGTCGGCAATCTGCTTGTTCAGGCGGCCGGCGACGATGCGGTCCAGGACCTGCGCCTCGCGCGACGTCAGCTTGGCCAGCAGCGCGTCGCGGCTGGCCGACTGCTGGTGGTCGTTGAAGGCATCCTTGGCCTGCGCCAGCATGCGCTCGACCAGGTCGACCAGCGCGCCTTCCTGGAAAGGTTTCTGGATGAAATCCATGGCCCCCTTTTTCATCGTGTCCACCGCCATCGGCACGTCGCCGTGGCCGGTGATGAAGACGATGGGCAGCGGCGACTTGCGTTCCAGCAGGCGGTCCTGCAACTCCAGCCCGGTCATGCCGCCCATGCGGATGTCGACGATCAGGCAGGCCACCTCGCGCGCATCGTAGCGGCTCAGGAATGTTTCAGCCGAGTCGAAACAGCGCACCCGGTAGTCCTTGCCTTCAAGCAGCCATTGGAGCGAGTCGCGAACACCTTCGTCGTCGTCCACAACATAGACGGTGCCTTTTTTGGGTATCAAACTCATGCCTTGCTTTCTTCTTAAACTGGAATGGAAATGGTGGCGGTTTTTCTAGGAGCTGCCTGCAGTTTCGGCGGCTATGGTATCGGTGGCAGAGGCTGCAGGTGATGCCAAGGGTATTACAGGAATCCAGAAGGTGAACCGGCAGCCGACGATATCGTCGCCATTGTAGAGGTTGACCGTCTCCAGCCTGCCTTGGTGCGACTCGACAATGCTGCGGCACAGTTTGAGGCCAATGCCCATGCCCTCGGCCTTGGTGGAATAGAAGGCCTCGAACAAACGTTCCATGACCTCGGGCGACAGGCCCTGGCCGGAATCCAGAACCGAGAATTCCACCACGTGCTGGCCGTCGATCTGCTTGGGCACCACCATCAGTTCGACATTGCGCTGGGCCGTGGGCCGGTGCGCCTGCGCAATCGACTCGGCCGCATTTTTCATCAGGTTGATCAGCACCTGCTCGATCAGGATCCGGTCCACCATCAGGTTGGGCAGGCGGGCGGCAATGTGATGGGTGAGACGCACATGGTGGCGCCGGAGTTCGATTTCCGCCAGTTCCATGGCATTGCTGACCAGCGTTGCCACCTCTGCCGAGGTCCGGTTGGGCTCGCTGCGCTTGACGAAGGCACGGATGCGCTGAATGATCTGTCCGGCGCGCCAGGCTTGCTTGGCCGTTTTTTCCAGCGCCACCAGCAGGTCGTCGTTGCTGATCTGGTTGGCCTTGATGCGCGACACCATGCCGTTGCAGTAGTTGTTGATCGCGGTCAGTGGCTGGTTCAGTTCGTGCGCCACGCTCGACGCCATTTCACCCATGGTGATCAGGCGGCTGGCGTTCTGCGCGCGTTCATTTTGCTGCGCCGCCTGTTCCTCGGCATGGCGGCGCGTCGTGATGTCGGTCGCAATCACCATCTGTGCCAGCCTACCATCAACCCAGGTCAGGTAACGCGAACGCACTTCCAGCCATTTGGACAGTTCGGGAACGAAGATCTCGGCATTCGCCGTCAGTGCATCGGTCAGCGCGTCGGTCGGAAAGCCCGCCATGCCATCCACCGCATCCAGGGCGTCGCCGAACGGTTTGACCGTCGGCACGCCAACCTGCGCCACCAGGGTCACATGGCCTGACGCCTGGCCGCCGAACCAGGAGCGGTACAGCCGGTTGGCGAACAGCAGTTCGCTGCCGCCCATCGGTGCCACGGAAACCGCGGCGTCCAGCCCCTCAAGGACGGTGGTGAAGCGTTCATAGGAGGCGGTGAGCTCCTCGCGGATGCGCTTGGGTTCGGTGATGTCGGTCATGGAAGTCATCCAGCCGGTTTGCTGGCCGTGCGGATCAATCAGCGGCGACACGTACATGCGGGCGTCGAAGGTGTTCCCGTTCTTGCGCTTGACGCGCACTTCAAAACCGCCCGCTGGCGTGCGGCCATGCAGTTCATCTTCAAGCCGGCCCATCAGGATGCCGATTTCCGACTCGGGCCAGTGTGGAAACGGCGCGGTGCAGCCCACGAGCTCGTCTTCGGTCAGGCCGGTCATTTGGCAAAAAGCCGGGTTGACATAGGTGATGCGGCCTTGCAGGTCGAGCGCACGCATGCCCGTCAGCATCGAGTTCTCCATCGCACGCCTGAAATGGGTTTCGGTCTGCAGTGCTTCCTGTGCCTGGACCCGGCGCCGGGTATGGCGCCAGTTGCCCAGCAGCATCCACACGGTCAAGGCGCTCAGCGCGCTGACCAGCCAGAAAAAGCCGCTGCCCACCACGCCCTGGGAGGCGCGATAACCTTCGGCGCGGATCAGCAAGCCATTGCCCACGGGAGACACCGGAATTTCGTATTTGGCCGCGTCTTCGGTCCAGGGCAGGAGCCGCGCCGCGCCATTGCGGGTCGGCGGAAGGTTGCCCGCCAGCACTGTCTCCTTGTCGTCCACCAGAGCCACGGCGTACTTGGCCGTGATTTCCGTGGGGATGCCAAAGCGCAGCAGCCCGTCCACTGAATATTCCCCCATGATCACGCCGCCAAACCGCCCTTGCTCGTCCAGCGGAACCTGCAGTTGAAGGCTCACTGCGTTGGAGCGCCGCGAGTCCTGCACGAACAGCGGCCTGGAGTAAACCGGCTGGCGCAGGTCGCGCGCAAGTTCGTAAGTACCGTCGGTCTCGCCCTGCCTGAGCTGCTCGCCAACATTGCGCGACCCGATGAAATTCGCACTGGGCGACACATAGGAAGCCTTGATGCGGCGCCGGCTGTCGATCCAGGTGATGGCCATCAATTCCGGATTCTGGTTGACCAGCGCTTCGGCCTGCACCACGAATTCTTCGGCATCGATCTCTTTGTTGGACACGTCCCGGCCGATGCGCATCAGTTGTTCCTGCCGTTCCAGCAGCCGCAACCGAAGGCGTTGCTGCGCATATTCGACATCGCGGGTGACGGCCTGCTGTTCGCGGTCTATTTCTTCAATCCGCAGGTAGCCGAAGGCGGCAATCACGGCGGCCAGAAAAAGAACCACGGCAAGCAGCGGTCCCAGCGCAATGAAGCGATCCTGGCGGGACGGCGACTGTTTTCGCCACCACCGCCGCCACAGCGGCATGGACGCTGGATTGACCAGGACGTCGGTGGTGGGGGAAGGCGGTGACTGGGGCATGGAAAAAGCACTGATTTTAAAGTAATCGGACCCCCATGACGCATTCGGGTTGGAATCCATCAGTTCAATGTAAGGAGAGTGTGATTTATCTCTCATGGATCCTGAAATTTCATGATACAAAATCAATAAGCACAATTTGAAATTTACAAATAATTGTGAGAAACTAGGGAATTAAACCGAAATCCGGTTTAAAAACAGGCTCTAAACGCGTACCCGGCAGGCTGGACGACGCTTTGCATGGGTTCAAAGTAACAAGCGAAAAGATTTATCCAGGAGACAACATGGCAGCCAATCCAGACGACAACCAACACACCGGAATTCCACCTACCGGTGCTTCCGTTGACACTTTGCAAGACAAAGACACCCAGGAGACGCGTGAATGGATGGATGCGTTGTCCGCCGTCATCGAAAGCGACGGCCCCGAGCGCGCCCACTTCCTGCTGGAGCAACTGCTTGAACATGCCCGCCAGAACAGCATCGACATGCCTTTCTCGGCCACCACCGGTTATGTCAACACCATCGAGACCGACCAGGAAGAACGCTCGCCCGGCAACCTGATCATCGAGCAGCGCCTGCGCGCCTACATGCGCTGGAACGCGATGATCATGGTGGTCAAGGCCAACCGCCTGCACCCGGCCGATGGCGGCGACCTGGGCGGTCACATCGGCTCGTTCGCCTCGCTCGCCAGCCTGTTTGGCGCCGGCTTCAACCATTTCTGGCATGCGGAAAACGAAAACCACGGCGGCGACTGCCTCTACATCCAGGGCCATGTGTCGCCCGGCGTCTATGCCCGTGCCTACCTTGAAGGCCGCCTGAGCGAAGAGCAGTTGCTCAACTTCCGCCAGGAGGTCGATGGCAAGGGTTTGTCGAGCTACCCGCATCCCAAGCTGATGCCCAATTTCTGGCAGTTCCCCACCGTCTCGATGGGCTTGGGCCCGCTGATGGCGATTTACCAGGCCCGTTTCCTCAAGTACCTGCATGCGCGCGGCATTGCCAACACCGAAAACCGCAAGGTGTGGGTTTTCCTGGGCGACGGTGAAATGGACGAGGTCGAGTCGCTGGGCGCCATCGGCCTGGCATCGCGCGAAAAGCTCGACAACCTGGTGTTTGTCATCAACTGCAATTTGCAGCGGCTCGACGGCCCGGTGCGCGGCAACGGCAAGATCATCCAGGAACTCGAAGGCGAATTCCGCGGGGCCGGCTGGAACGTCATCAAGCTGATCTGGGGCTCTGGCTGGGATCCGCTGCTGGCGCGCGACAAGGACGGTGCGCTCAAGAAGATCATGATGGAATGCAACGACGGCGACTACCAGTCGTTCAAGGCCAACGACGGTGCCTATGTCCGCAAGCACTTCTTCGGCCGCGACCCGCGCACGCTGGAGATGGTTGCCAACATGAGCGACGACGACATCTGGAAACTCACGCGCGGCGGTCATGACTCGCAAAAAGTCTATGCAGCCTTTCATTCGGCCGCGAACCACACCGGCCAGCCGACGGTTCTGCTGGTCAAGACCGTCAAGGGCTTTGGCATGGGCAAGATTGGCGAGGGCAAGAACAATGTCCACCAGACCAAAAAGCTCGGCGACGACGACATCAAGCTGTTTCGCGACCGCTTCAACATCCCGATTCCCGACAGCCAGCTGGCCGACCTGCCGTTTTACAAGCCGGCCGACGACACCCCCGAGATGCAGTACCTGCACGAGCGCCGCAAGGCACTCGGCGGCTACCTGCCGCATCGCCGCACCAAGGCCGATGAAAACTTCACCGTGCCCGCCATCGAGACCTTCAAGGCGGTGATGGAGCCGACGGCGGAAGGCCGCGAAATCTCGACCACCCAGGCGTATGTGCGTTTCCTGACGCAGCTGTTGCGCGACCAGGCGCTCGGCCCGCGTGTCGTGCCGATTCTGGTCGATGAAGCCCGCACTTTCGGCATGGAAGGCCTGTTCCGCCAGATCGGCATCTACAACCCGGCCGGCCAGCAGTACACCCCGGTCGACAAAGACCAGGTGATGTACTACAAGGAAGACAAGAAGGGCCAGATTCTTCAGGAAGGCATCAACGAGGCCGGCGGCATGAGCAGCTGGATTGCCGCGGCGACCAGCTACAGCACCAACAACCGCATCATGGTGCCGTTCTATGTGTACTACTCGATGTTCGGTTTCCAGCGTGTGGGCGACCTGGCCTGGGCGGCGGGCGACATGCAGGCCCGCGGCTTTCTGCTCGGCGGCACCTCGGGCCGCACCACGCTGAACGGCGAAGGCCTGCAGCATGAAGACGGCCACAGCCACATCCTGGCCGGCACGATTCCGAACTGCATCAGCTACGACCCGACCTATGCGCACGAAGTCGGCGTGATCCTGCACCATGGCCTCAAGCGCATGGTGGAAAAGCAGGAAAACGTGTACTTCTACATCACGCTGCTGAACGAAAACTACGCCATGCCCGGCCTCAAGCCCGGCACCGAAGAGCAGATCATCAAGGGCATGTACCTGTGCAAGGAAGGCCCCAAGCTGGCGCCGACCGTGCAATTGCTCGGCTCGGGCACCATCCTGCGCGAATCGATAGCGGCGCAGGAACTGCTGGAAAAGGAATGGGGCGTTTCGGCCAATGTGTGGAGTTGCCCGAGCTTCAACGAACTGGCGCGCGACGGCCAGAGCACCGAGCGCTGGAACCTGCTGCATCCGCTGGAAGCCCCGCGTACCTCGTTCGTCGAGGACCAGTTGCAGGCCCATGCCGGCCCGGTCATCGCCTCGACCGACTACATGAAAGCCTATGCCGAGCAGATTCGCTCCTATATTTCCAAAGGCCGCACCTACAAGGTGCTGGGCACCGACGGTTTTGGCCGCAGCGATTTTCGCAGCAAGCTGCGGGAGCACTTCGAGATCAACCGCCATTACATCGTCGTGGCCGCCCTGAAGGCGCTCAGCGAAGAGGGCACGGTGCCGGTCGCCAAGGTGGACGAGGCGATCCGCAAGTACGGCATCAATGCCGACAAGATCAATCCGCTTTACGCTTGACGTAAAAATTCAGTCCAAGACGCAAGCAAACGGAGACAAGAACATGGCATTGGTAGATATACAAGTCCCTGACATCGGCGACTTCGACGAAGTCACGGTGATCGAACTGCTGGTCAAGCCCGGCGACACCGTGACGGCCGAGCAGTCGCTGATCACGGTCGAGTCCGACAAGGCCTCGATGGAAATCCCGTCCAGCCACGCCGGCGTGGTGAAAGAGATCAAGATCAAGCTGGACGACAAGGTCAAGCAGGGCTCGGTCGTGCTGACACTGGACGTCGAAGGCGCTGCGGAATCAGAGCCAAAACAGGCTCCCGCGCAAGCTGCGCCTGCTGCGGCAGCTCCTAAAACCGAAGCGGCCGCTGCACCGGCACCTGCGGCGCCAGCCGCAGCCCCGGCAGCAGCGGCGTCTGGCCCGGTCGAGGTCAAGGTGCCCGACATTGGCGACTTCAAGGATGTGGTCGTGATCGAGGTGCTGGTCAAGACGGGTGACACCGTCAAGGTCGAGCAATCGCTGATCACCGTGGAGTCCGACAAGGCCTCGATGGAAATCCCGTCCAGTCATGCCGGCGTGATCAAGGAGCTCAAGGTCAAGCTGGGCGACACCGTCAACATTGGCGACCTGCTGGCAATCCTGGAAGGCTCGGCCAGCGCCGCTGCCACGCCGCCCGCCGCCGCACCCGCGCAGCCAGCTCCCCCCGCTGGCACTGGCGGCAGCATCGACCCGGCCGCTGCCAGTACCGCCGGCAGCGCCAAAGGCTATGGCGACCCTGCGCCAACGCCGCCCGCC
>JBBSRS010000109.1:0-7881 GCA_038242795.1 Burkholderiales bacterium | reverse complement strand
ACGGTCAGCACGCGCTCGACATCGCGCGCCAGCGTGCGGAACACCTCGACATGGTGGGCGCGGCGCAGCAGGCTCAGGCAGGTTTCCTCGTCATCTTCACCGGTGCGCCGCAGCGACGCCAGGCGCTGCTGCAGGTCCCGGGAAAACGCGGCGGCGTCAAAGCGCTCGTGCATCAGCTCGTCGCTGGCGAGTTCGTCGATCACGCCGGGATGCTGCATCAGGTAGCGTGCCGGCCACTTGGCCGCGCCGAGCAGCCGGAGCAGCCGCTCATGCACCGACGGACGCTCCATCAGCAGCGCCAGGTAGCTCTCGCGCCGCAGCAGCGGCTCGATCCAGTCGATCAGCCGCAGCGCCGCTTCCTCGGTCACCTGGCCTTCCATCAGCCACTGGGCGGTCAGCTGCACCAGGCGGCTCAGGCGGGCGCGCGAATCCTCGCGCAGCGCCAGGATGCGCGGATGCTGGTGCCACGCGGCCAGCCGGCTCCTGAACAGCTCCGGCCAGTCGTGCGGCAGCTGCTCCAGCAGGTCGTCGAGCTGCTGCGCCGGCGAGGCGCCCTGCCGGCATCCCTTGCCCTTGCATTCGGGCTGGCCGCCGAGCAGGATGTCGAATTCGCCGGCCACCAGTTCGCGGTGCGTGTCCAGGTCGTGCAGGAACAGGCAGCCGTTGGCGTACCCCATGGTGGCGGCAATCCAGGCCAGGTCGTCGTCGCGGGTCGGCAGCACATGGGTCTGCTGGTCGTCCAGGTACTGGATGCGGTGCTCGACGCGGCGCAGGAAGTCGTAAGCCCGCGCCATGGCGTCGGCGGTGTCCTGCGGCATCAGGCCGGCATGCGCCAGGCGCTGCAGCGCCTCCAGCGTGGAGCGGGTGCGCAACTCGGGGAACTGCCCGCCACGCACCACCTGCAGCACCTGCACGGTGAATTCGATCTCGCGGATGCCGCCGCGCGACATCTTCACGTCGTTGGCGCGTTCCGGGTGGCCGGCGCAACGCTTGGCCGCATGCTCGCGGATCTGCCGGTGCAGCACCCGCAGCGCATCGAACACGTTGTAGTCGAGGTAACGGCGAAAGACAAAGGGCAGCACCGTGCCGCGCAAGGCCTGCGCCGAGCCGTCGCCGATGCAGTCGAGTGGCGCCACGACGCGGCTCTTGAGCCAGGCAAAGCGCTCCCATTCGCGGCCCTGCGCCTGGAAGTAGTCCTCCAGCCCGTTGAGCGAGATGGCGGCCGGGCCCGAATTGCCGTTCGGCCGCAGCGCCAGGTCGACGCGGAACACAAAGCCGTGCTCGGTCGCGTCGCCGATCAGGCTGAACACCGCCCGGACCTGGCGCGCGAAATACTCGTGGTTCGAAATCTGTCCCCGGCCATCGGGCCGGCCGGCGGTCTCGCCGTCGTGGTCATACACATAGATCAGGTCGATGTCGCTGGACACATTGAGCTCGCGCGCGCCCAGTTTGCCCATGCCGACCACCCACATCCGCGCCGGCCCGCCGCATGCGGCCTGGGGCGCGCCGTGCTGCTCATCCAGGGCCGCCCGCGAGTGCTGCATGGCCACGTCAAGCGCCAGTTCGGCCAGCTCGGTCATGGCGCAGGTCACCACCTGCAGCGGAACGCCAGCCTGCAAATCATGCGAATCGGGGGGTGTGGGTGTTGGACTCTCCCCGCCAGCAGGGCCCGCGGAACCGGCTTCGCCGGGCCGCAGGCGCAGCGCCCCCCCGGGGGGCAGCGACCCGCGAAGCGGCAGAGAATGGGGGCCATCCCCCTGCAAGCCAGGGCCGCGGATCTGGCTTCGCCAGTCCGCAGGCGCAGTGGCCCCCTCGGGGGGCAGCGACCCGCACAGCGGCGGAGCGTGGGGGCTACAGTCCAGCACCACCAGCCGTTCCAGCACCAGCTGGCGCAGCACGCGCAGCGCTGCGCCGGTGTCCAGCCCACTGGCCATCAGCGCATCAAGCGTGGCCTGCATCGCCGGGCGCAGCGGCGCGCCGTCGGCCAGCAGCGGCATCTGTTCGGCATAACGGCGGCGAATGCGCTGGACGAAGCGCGAATAGGACGAGGCATCCGGCACGGCATCGGGGGCCGCCGCCCCTGCGGGAAGGCGGGTTTTTGCACAGCCAGTCGAGGAATCAGTCATCACAACACTACTTCACAAACTTCGTGGTTCTGCGCCGGCCGGTCAAACCGTCGGCGGTCATAATTCTCCGGTCAATGGAGCCCATCCCCATCAGTCCGTCCGCTTCTCCCGCCCTGCCTTCCCGGCGTTTGCGATGGATCGCCGCGACCGTGCGCGGCCTGCTCTGGCTGGTGGCCACGGCCTGGCTGCTGTTCGGCCTGAGCTGGGGGGTGCTTCACGGCTGGATTGTGCCGCGTATTGCCGAGTTCCGTCCGCAGCTCGAAGCCCAGGCCAGCCGGGCGCTGGGCGTGCCGGTGCGCATCGGCCGCATCACCGGCAGTTCGCTGGGCGCGATCCCGTCGTTCGAGCTGCACGACGTGGTCCTGCTCGACATGCAGGGGCGCGAGGCGGTGCGCCTGCCGCATGTGCTGGGCGCGCTTTCCCCTTCCTCGCTGTGGGGGCTTGGCTTCGAGCAGCTGGTGATCGAGCGGCCCGAAGTCGATATCCGCCGCGCGGCCGACGGCAAGATTTTTGTCGGTGGCCTGGATGTCTCGAAAGACACCGACACCGGCCACAGCGCGGTCGCCGACTGGTTGTTCTCGCAAACCGAATTTGTCGTGCGTGGCGGCACCCTGCGCTGGACCGACGAGATGCGGCCGGCGCCGCCGCTGGCCCTGGGCCAGGTGGACGCGGTGATGCGCAACGGCCGGCAACGCCACCTGATGCGGCTGGACGCGACGCCGCCGGCTGAATGGGGCGAGCGTTTCAGCCTGCGGGCAATTTTCAAGCAGCCGCTGCTGTCGCGGCGCAATGGCGACTTCCTGACCTGGAGCGGCCAGGTGTATGGCGACTTTTCCCGGGTCGATGTGTCCCGCGTCCAGCAGTACGCCGGCCTGGAAAAGTTGGGCATCGCGCTGAACCGCGGGCAGGGCGCGCTGCGCGCCTGGTCCGACGTCAGCCAGGGGAAAGTGACCGGGGCGCTGGTCGATGTCGCGCTGCAGGGGGTCGATGCCCGGCTGGGTGCGGATTTGCAGCCACTGGCCTTCGACACCCTGGCCGGGCGCGTGGCAGCCAGCCAGCATGCCGGCGGGTTCGATTTCAGCACCGAAGGCCTGCAGTTCACCACCCGGGACGGCCTGCAGTGGCCGGGCGGCAATTTGGCGCTGGTGCATGCCCAGGCATCCCGGCAGGGCGGCGGGTACACCACGCTCAAGGCCGACCGGCTGGACCTGGCCGCGCTGGCCCGAATTGCCGACCGCCTGCCGCTGGCGCCGTCTGCGCGCGCGCGGGTGGCGTCGCTGGCGCCCCGGGGTCTGGTGGAAACACTGGAGGCCCGCTGGCAGGGGCCGCTCGACGGCCCGTCGGCCTACGCCGCCAAGGGCCGCGTGGCGGATTTGAGCGTTGCCGCGCTGCCAGCGGCCCCCACTGCGTCCGGCACCCCGGCGGGCAGCGGCGCACAGGCAGTTCCCGGACGGCCTGGCCTGAGCGGCGCCACGGTGGACTTCAACGTCACGCAGGACGGCGGCCAGGCGAGCGTGAAGATCGCCAAGGGCGCGCTCGACCTGCCCGGGATTTTCGAGGAATCCCGCCTGCCGATGGACCAGCTGTCGGTGCAGGCGCAATGGAAACGTGCGGGCGAAAAAATCGACCTGCAGTTGCGCGACCTGACGTTTGAAAATGCCGACGCCCAGGGCCAGGCGCAGGTCCGCTGGCGCACCGATGACGCCGCCGCCGGCCCGCCCGAAGCCGGTGAATCGGCCGATCGCCGCTTTCCCGGCATCCTGGACCTGCAGGGCAGCCTGAGCCGGGGCGATGGCAGCCGGGTGCACCGCTACCTGCCGCTGGTGCTGGACGAAGAGGTTCGCCACTATGTGCGCGATGCCGTCATCGGGGGCCAGGTCAGCGACGTGAAGTTCAAGGTCAGGGGACCGGTCTGGCACCTGCCGTTTGCCGATGCGGCGCAGGGTGATTTCCAGGTCTCGGCAAAAGTGCGCAACGGACAGTTCGTCTATGTTCCCAAAGCCTTGCAGCCGCCCGGCGCCGCGCCCTGGCCGGCGCTGACCGAACTCAATGGCGACCTGCTGTTCAGCCGGGCTTCGCTCGAGGTCAAGGTTGCCAGCGGCAAGGTGGCCGGCCTGCCGGGCCTGCAACTGCTCAAGGGCGAGGCGCGCATCGCCGACCTTGAACACCAGCCGGTGGTGGCGGTGGCGGTGGAGGTCAGGGGCGCCTTGTCGGACGCGCTGGGCTTTGTCAACACCTCGCCGCTTGGCGCCATGACGGCGCATGCCCTGGCGGACGCCACGGCGAGTGGCGCAGCCGATTACCGGTTTCGCCTGCGCCTGCCGATCAACGCCATCGACACGTCCACCGTCGAGGGCACGGTGACGCTGCCCGGCAATGACCTGAAGTTCCTGGCGCAGGCGCCGCTGCTGGGCCAGGCCAAGGGGGTGGTCAACGTGACCGACCAGGGTTTCAGCGTGGCCGGCGCGCAGGCGCGGCTGCTGGGCGGCGAGGTCAAAATCGACGGCGGAACACGGCCGCTGGCGCCCGTCGCCGGTGGCAAAACCGGCATCGCCTTCAAGGCGCAGGGCACGGTCACCGCCGAGGGGCTGCGCCAGGCGACCGAACTCGGGCTGGCGTCGCGCCTGGCCGCGCACCTCAGCGGGAGCACCGCCTACAGCGCCACGCTGCAGTTCAGGCAGGGCGTTCCCGTGCCCGAAGTCATGGTGTCCAGCAGCCTGCAGGGCATGGCGCTGAACCTGCCGGCCCCGCTGGCCAAGACAGCCGAGACGGCCTTGCCGGTGCGCTTTGAAAACCAGCTGGTGCCCGGCTCGATGGACGCCGGCCAGACGCTGCAGGACCAGCTGTCGCTCAGCATCGGGCGGGTGGCAGCGATCAGCTACCTGCGCGACCTCGGCGGCGACGAGGCCCGCGTGGTGCGGGGCAGCATCGGCGTGGGGCTGGAGGCTGGCGAAACGACGCCGGCGCCGCCAACCGGTGTCGGCGCCCATGTCAACCTGGCGGCGCTGGACCTGGACGCCTGGGAAAGCCTTCTGGGCCAGGCCACCGGCGCCAGCGTGGTGCCGCCGTCCGCCAGCGCACCGGCCGGACTGGCCGACGCCATGGACTACCTGCCCAACGTGATGGCGATACGCACCAAACAGCTGAAAGTGCAGGGGCGCAGCCTGAACAATGTGGTGGTGGGCGCCAGCCGGGACGGCCCGAACTGGCGCGCCAACATCGATGCCGCCGAACTGGACGGCTACCTGGAGTTTCGCCAGCCTGGCGCGCAGGGCGCCGGACGCGTCTATGCGCGGCTTTCCCGCCTGAGCCTGGCCGCCAGCGAGGCCCGCGAGGTCGAGTCGATGCTGGACGAGCAGCCCGCCAGCATTCCGGCGCTCGACATCGTGGTCGAAGACCTGGAACTGCGGGGCAGGAAACTCGGGCGGGTCGAGATCGAGGCGGTCAACCGGGGTGGGACGCAGGCCGGGGGCGGCGTGCGCGAGTGGCGGCTGAACAAGTTCAATGTCACCCTGCCTGAGGCCGTGCTGACCGCCACCGGCAACTGGGCGGCACTGCCCGCGGGTCCCCGGGCGGCCCGGCCTTTGAACGAGCGCCGCCGGGCCAGCATGGACTTCAGGCTGGACATCGCCGATTCGGGCGAACTGCTCAAGCGCTTCGGCATGAACGGCGTGATCCGGCGCGGCAAGGGACGGCTCGAAGGGCAGGTCGCCTGGATGGGGTCGCCGTTGAGCCTGGACTATCCGAGCTTGAACGGGGAGTTCCATGTGGACGTCGCGTCCGGCCAGTTCATGAAGGCCGACCCGGGCATCGCCAAGCTGCTGGGTGTGCTCAGCCTGCAGTCCCTGCCGCGCCGGCTGACGCTGGATTTCCGCGATGTGTTCTCGCAGGGTTTCGCCTTCGACTTCGTTCGTGGCGATGTGGCAATTCGGCGCGGCGTGGCGCACACCAACAACCTGCAGATGAGCGGCGTCAATGCCGCCGTGCTGATGGAGGGCCGCGCCAGCCTTGCCGATGAAACGCAAAGCCTCCGGGTGGTCGTGGTGCCCGAGATCAATGCCGGAACGGCTTCACTGATTGCCACCGCCATCAATCCGGTGGTCGGCCTGGGCAGCTTTCTGGCGCAGATGTTCCTGCGCCGTCCGCTGATGGAAGCGGCCACGCAGGAATTCCAGATTGACGGAAGCTGGTACGACCCCATAATCACCAAGGTTGACCGCAAGGCGCGGGCAAAAGCCCAGGCGGGCGAGACCACACCGGAGACACCTTGACCATGAAAATAGCCGCCATCCAGATGGTTTCAGGCACGGGCGTGCAAGCCAACCTGGACGCGGCGCGCCTGCTGCTGGCCCAGGCGGCCGACCAGGGCGCCGAACTGGCGGTGCTGCCCGAATATTTCTGCATCATGGGCCTGCAGGACACCGACAAGCTCAAGGTCCGGGAACAAGCCGGCAGCGGCATGATCCAGGATTTTTTGAGCCACTCGGCGCGCGAGCTGGGCCTGTGGATAGTCGGCGGCACGCTGCCCACGGCCACCGGCGATGCCAGCCGCGCGCGCAACAGCTCGCTGGCCTATGCACCCTCGGGCACGTGCATCGCGCGCTACGACAAGATCCATTTGTTCAAGTTTGCCCAGGGCGAAGAAGCGCATGACGAAACGCGGGTGCTCGACCCCGGCAAGCAGCCGGTGCGCTTCGAGCTGGCCTCGCGCGACGGCAACAACTACACGGTCGGCCTGAGCGTCTGCTACGACCTGCGTTTTCCGGAGCTGTACCGCGCCCTGAAGGCCGATGTGCTGCTGGTGCCCAGCGCCTTCACCTGGATCACCGGCCAGGCGCACTGGGAGCTGCTGCTGCGCGCCCGGGCGATTGAAAACCTGGCCTATGTGGTGGCGGCGGCACAGGGCGGCGTGCACGAGAACGGCCGCCGTACCTGGGGCCACAGCATGGTGGTCGGTCCCTGGGGCGAGATCCTGGCCGAGCAGGCCGAGGGCCCCGGCGTGGTCATGAGCGAGGTGCAGGCCAGCCGTCTGCAGGAGGTTCGCCAGCGCCTGCCGGCCTTGAACCACAGGGTGCTGTGAACCGATGGTGCTGATGTTTCCCCGGCTTGCCGGCTGGGCCAGCCGGCGTGGCTCGCTGTGGCTGCTGCTGCTGACGCTGGTGGTGGCCCTGCTGGGCCTGCTGGTCTGGCTGGCCGGGCGCTACGAGTCCAGCCTGGTGCAAAGCCGGCTGGAAGACCATGCGGCCCTGGCCGTGACCGACATCCGATCCGGCCTGAACCGCAATCTCCAGGCGATCCAGGCACTGCATGCCCGCGAGCGCAGCGCCGGGGCCTGGCAGGTGCCGGCGGCCCAACTGCTGCATGAGCACCGGGAAATCCTGCGGCTGGAGTGGCGCAATGAAACGCTCGGCATGCGGGGCTTCGTCGAGACGCCGTTTCGCAAGTCGGTGTTCGAGCAGCTCGGCCGCACCGGCCTGCAGTCCGATGTGAGCCTGGCCTGCACTTCGGCGCGCCGGATGAGCGGCCCGGCCTATTCCACCAGCTACTTTTTGCCCCAGGCCGACGGTCTGGGCATGGAGGTGTCCGACATGTGCATGCCCCTGACGGACGCAGGCCGCGTGACCGGCTATGCGGTGGCCACCTATTCGCTGCAAAGCCTGCTCAGCGAGCTGGTCAGCAAGCCGCTGTCGCAGGGTGTCGGCCTGTCGCTGACCGAGGCGGATGGCACGCGCCTGGCGCTGTACGGCGCGCCGGT
>JBBSRS010000108.1:0-7931 GCA_038242795.1 Burkholderiales bacterium | reverse complement strand
TGGGCGAAAAGTATGTGGTGATTGGCCTGGGCGACAGCGGCCTGAACACACCAAGACCCGCAGTGGTTCGTGATTATCAAGCCGTTTCTGGCTCCAGCGCAGTAGAGACGGGCGGTAAGTGCTATGAAATATGCAGCGGATGGCATCTGGGCGGCGCGCGCATTCGCGGCACCGTCAACGGTCAGCCGTTTGCCGCGCAAGTCGAACGCGGCGTGGGCAAGAATCCGCTGGCGATACGCATTATTCACAACGGCACCCGGCTCGATGCCATGGTGCTGTCGCCGCGCGCTGCCGAGCTGCATGCGCTGATGCCGTTCAAGGCACCGCCTGACATGAGCCGTTTTGTGCTGTCGCCGATGCCGGGCCTGCTGGCCGAGGTGTCAGTGCAGGTCGGTCAAAAGGTGCAGGCCGGCGAGCGTGTGGCCGTGATTGAGGCCATGAAGATGGAAAACGTGCTGTTTGCCATGGCTGACGGCGTGGTCGGCAAGGTGCTGGCCGCCAAGGGCGAGTCGCTGAGCGTGGACCAGCCGATTGTGGAGTTCGTATGAACGCCGCGGCGGACAAGCGCCCGTTCAAGGTGCTGGGTATCCAGCAGATTGCCATTGGCGCCACCCGCAAGGACCGGTTGCGCCGACTGTGGGTCGATATGCTGGGGCTGGAGGTCACCGGCAACTTCGTCAGCGAACGCGAGAATGTCGATGAAGACATCTGCAGCATTGGCAGCGGACCGTTCAAGGTCGAGGTGGACCTGATGCAACCGGTGGATATTGAAAAAAAACCGGCTGTTCACACCACGCCGCTCAACCATGTGGGCCTGTGGATCGACGACCTGCCCGCAGCGGTGCAATGGCTCACGGCGCAGGGCGTTCGCTTTGCACCAGGCGGCATTCGAAAGGGGGCGGCGGGTTTTGACATCTGCTTCCTGCATCCCAAATCCAACGAAGAATTCCCGATTGCAGGCGAGGGCGTGCTGATTGAACTGGTGCAGGCGCCGGCAGAAGTCATCAAGGCGTTTGGTGCACAGACCGAGCGTTGAAAAGACCCGTTTAAGCATCATCGGTTTGGCTTTGCCATCAGGCTGTTTTAGTCACAACAGCGGTTCTATTGCGTGCCGAGGGCTTCAGACGACTGGAAAAATGGCGATGGAAAAGCCTTGTTTCGCGTCAGTGGACGGATGTTCAGGTTTTTGATGCACGCTGGGCACGTGACCTGTCCAACGCAGCCTTGATCACTGCACGTTTGCGTTCCGCCTCTTCGAAATCAGTCTGTGCCTGCGCAGACAGCATGCTGTTCTCGATCATTGGCGTTTCGGCTGTTTTTTCGAGCATTTCCGCGCCTTCGTGCTGATCTTGGTTCTTTCGATGGCGATGAAACTCGTATCGCGAAAGCGCTGTCTGCGCTTGTTCTGCTGACCAGGCATCCCACCCCGTGAGGACGCCGGTGACATTTTCCAGGCTGATGCAATCGACCGGGCAGGCTGGCAGACACAACTCGCATCCGGTGCAGGTGGATTCCAACACGGTATGCATCGTTTTGTTGGTGCCGATGATGGCATCCACCGGACATGCCTTGATGCACAGGGTGCAGCCAATACACCATTCTTCGTCAATGAGCGCAACGACCCGGGGAGCTTCCAGTCCATTGACGGGATTCAGACGCTGTACCGGCAAACCTGTGATGTCTGACAGCCGTCTGATTCCTTCAACTCCGCCGGGCGGACATTGATTGATCGGGGCTTCTTCTGAAGCGATGGCTTTGGCGTAGGCCGCGCAATCGATGTAACCGCAACGCGTGCATTGGGTTTGCGGGAGTACGGAATGAATCCGGTTCAAGGCGATGTTGAGAGGGATGTGCTTCACCCCGCCATTGTCCCACTGGATATCCATCTGTCTGGGTGGCGCGGTCAGTCGATTGACTGCGCCCCAGGCTTTGTCAGGCTGCTGATTTCTCTGGAGGGATTGGCGTGCTGGACGCTGCATCAACGGCAGTATCCGGTGCGGGGGCAAGGGTTGTGACCGGCGTCGTCGCAGACGATGGCGTTGCCGTCTTAAGTTCTTCAGCAACGGTCTCAGGCTTGACGACCGCATTTTTGACGGCCACCAGCACAGGCTTGCCGACGACAGGCTTTTCAGACACATCAGAAACGGATGTTGCCACCACTTCCGCAGCTGAAGCCGTGGATTTAAGGCCGGCAGTGGTGGTTTTTGCACGGCGTTTGACCGTTGATTTGACGGCTTCGACAGCTTTGACAGCAACAGGAATGGTGGCCGATTCGAGCGTTGCAGGTGTTTGCAGCGTCGCCTGCTTCAACTGTTTGGCTGCTTTCTTGGGCGCTGCGGGTGCCTTTTCGATCAGGGCATGCGGCTGGTTGTGCTGAAGGATGAACGTTTTCACTGCGGGATAGACGACATCGCGCCAGCGCCGGCCGCTGAAAATACCGTAATGGCCTGCACCTTGCGCTTCCAGATGAATCTTTTTCTGCGACGCAACCCCGCTGCACATGTCAAGTGCGGCGCGGGTTTGGCCAGAGCCCGAAATGTCGTCGAGTTCGCCTTCCACGGTCATCACCGCCGTGGTCGTGATGTCGCCCGGTTTGACACGCTCAAGAACGCCTTCGGCAGACATCACATCCCAGGTGCCGTTCACCAGTTTGAAATCCTGAAACACCGTTTTGATGGTTTCGAGATAGTAGTCGGCGTCCATGTCGAGGACGGCGTTGTACTCGTCATAGAACTTGCGGTGCGCTTCCGTGCTGGCGTCGTCGCCCTTGATCAGGTTCTTGAAATAGTCGTAGTGGCTGTTGGCGTGGCGGTCCGGATTCATGGCCACAAAGCCGGTGTGCTGCAGGAATCCCGGGTAAACGCGCCGGCCCTTGCCGGCAAAGCTGGCAGGAACGCGGTAGATCACGTTGTTTTCAAACCATTCGTAAGGCTTGGTCGTGGCCAGGTTGTTGACCGAGGTGGGGCACAGGCGCGCATCGATGGGGCCGCCCATCATGATCATCGACAGCGGGGTTTTTTCGCCACGCGAGGCCATCAGGGAAATGGCAGCAAACACTGGCACGGTCGGCTGGCAGACGCTGATCACATGGCAGTTGCCGTACTTGCCCTGCAAATGGCGGATGAATTCCTGCACATAGTTGACATAGTCATCCAGGTGGAAAGCGCCATCCGACAGAGGAACGTTGCGTGCATTTTTCCAGTCGGTGATGTAGACCTTGTGGTCCTTGAGCATGGTTTTGACCGTGTCACGAAGCAGGGTCGAGTAGTGGCCCGACAAGGGCGCGACCACCAGCACGGCTGGCTGGTCCTTGAGTTGCGTCAACGTGGCCGGATCGTCGGTGAACCGTTTGAACCGGCGAAGTTCGCAAAACGGCTTGTCAATTTCAATGCGTTCCTGAATCGCCAGCTTGACACCTTGCTTGCCCATCTCAACCTGATGGATGTCGAACGATGGTTTCTCGTAGCCTTTGCCCAGCCGGTACATCAAGCTGTAGCCCGCCGACACACGCTGGGCCATTGGACTTTTTCCAAGTGGAGACAATGGGCTGCCGTAAAGCTTTGCCGCTGCCTGCGCAAAGTCAACAAACGGCTCCATCAACGCGCGCTGAGATTCATAGAGTTGGTACAGCATTGGAAAGAACCTTTTTCTGAAGCGTTTTTAAAAAACGAAATATGTTGCAGTGCAATATAACAGCCACAACTGCTTAACAACTAGTGATAATTGCTAGTTTTATACAAAAAATTACAATTTTTTGGCACTTGACGTACCCTGTTTGGGTGATCGGCAATGTGCATTAAATGAGTTGTTATGTTATGAAAACGATGAATTTAGAACATGAATATTTGCATTGCGATGTCAGAAAAAGACGCATGGCTTTGTAAGCAATTAACCAAAAAAATGTAATTTCAGTAGCGCTTTGCTCGCTAAAGCCTGGATTGATTTCTTCATAGTCACCACCACCACAGGATAAACATGCCCAATCGAATGGACCCCAGTGTTCTGGACAGTTTGCCATCACTGAAAAAATCCGACAGGATGCCGGTGATTTTTATAGGCCATGGCAGCCCGATGAATGCCATCGGGGACAACGAATACCGGTTGAGTTGGCAGACCCTGGGTGCGCGATTCGGCACAGAATTGCCACGGCCCCAGCTAATTCTGTGTGTTTCGGCCCATTGGCTGACGCAAGGCTGGTGGCTTACCGCCATGACGCAACCTAAAACTATTCATGATTTTGGCGGATTTCCGCAGGAACTGTTTGACCAGCAGTACCCGGCGCCCGGCGATCCGGATGCAGCCCGTGCGATCAGCCTTTTGGTCAGGCAGCGCGCGTCGGCTCCCTTGGGGTTGGACACTGGCGAGTGGGGACTGGACCATGGCGCCTGGTCGGTGCTCAAGCCAATGTTTCCCGAAGCAGACATTCCGGTGATCCAGCTCAGCATGGACTATGGGCGTGCACCTGAAGACCATTTCGCCCTGGCCCGACAGCTCAAAGCCTTGCGCGAGCGGGGTGTGCTGATCGTGGCCAGCGGCAACATCGTGCACAACCTGCGCCAGATGCAGCGTGGCGCCAGCGGCAATCAGGCGTTTGACTGGGCGCTGGAATTCGACCAGACGATTGGCGGCCAGGTGCAGCAAGGCAACCTGGAGGCCTTGATAAATTTCCAGAAGCTCGGTTCCCTGGCAAAGATGGCGCATCCGACCCATGAGCATTTCTTGCCCCTGCTGTACGCCGCCGGCGCGGTTGATGCGCGTGAGCCCATGAAATTTTTCAACACCAGTTTCCAGGGCGGTTCGATTTCCATGCGCTCAATGGTTTGGGGTTGAGTGGAATTGCTATTGAAATAATAGCTGATTGCGCACTGCCACTGTGCGCAAAACACTTGAAAGGTTTGAGAAACAATAAATAGGCCGGTCAGCGGATGGCTGACCGGCCTATGGGCATGACCAGCCTATACAGGCCGGCCGGGCTGCTTATTCCTTGATGTCCACGCCATAGAAGTTATGCCGGCCAAATGGTGAATTCTTGAAGTCAATCACGTTTTTGCGGACCGGCTTGATCTGCACCGCATGGGCAATGGTGAACCACGGCGCCTGCTCCTTGAAAATCACCTGTGCTTGCTGGTACAGCTTGGTGCGTTCGGCCATGCTGGTCACGGTCTTGGCCTTCAGCACCACGTCTTCATATGGCTGGTAGCAAAACTTGGCAATGTTGCTGCCGCTGGTGGACTGGGCCGAGGCACAACCGAGGAGGGTGTAAAGAAAATTGTCCGGATCGCCGTTGTCGCCGGTCCAGCCCAGCATTCCCATTTGGTGTTCACCGGCCTGCAGTCGCTTGCGGTATTCGCCCCATTCAAAGCTCTTGATCTCGGCCTTGACGCCGACCTTGACCAGGTCGGCCTGCATCAGTTCGGCGATGCGCTTGGCATTCGGGTTGTAAGGGCGTTGCACCGGCATGGCCCACAAATCGGTTGAGAAACCGTCCGGGTAGCCAGCAGCGGCCAGCATTTTTTTGGCGGCTTCCGGGTTGTACTCGTCGTCCTTGATGGCGTCGTTGTAAGACCACATCGAGGGCGGAATAGGGTTCTTGGCGACAATGCCGGTGCCCAGGTACACCCCGTCCACGATGGCCTTCTTGTTGATGGCCATGTTGATGGCCTTGCGCACGCGCACGTCGTCGAACGGCTTTTTGGTGGTGTTGTAAGCCAGGTAGCCAACGTTCAGGCCCGGCTGCTCCAGCACCTGCACATTCGGGTCCTTGCGAATCGCCTCCAGGTCGGCCGGGTTGGGGTAGGGCATGACATGGCATTCGCCCTTTTGCAGCTTGGCCCAGCGCACCGACGCGTCGGGGGTGATTGAATACACCAAGTCGTCGATCTTCGCCTTGCCGGCCCAGTGCTGGGCAAAGGCCTTGTAGCGAATGATGGCGTCTTTCTGGTACTGGAGCAGGGAGAACGGACCGGTGCCAATCGGGTCCTGGTCGATCTTTTCCGGCGTGCCGGCTTTGAGCATGGCGTCGGCATATTCCTTTGACTGCACGGCCGCATAGGGCATCGCCAGATTGGCGAGGAAGGGCGCCTCGGGCTTGTTCAGCGTGATCTTGATGGTGTAGTCATCGACCTTTTGTACCGATGTCAGCAGCTTGGGCATGCCCATGTCGCTGAAATACGAATGGTTGGGGCTGGTGACCCTGAAAAAGGGGTTGTCTTCCTTCCACTGGCGCTCGAACATGAACAGCACGTCGTCGGCATTGAAGTCGCGGGTCGGCTTGAAGCTTTTGCTGGTGTTGTGCCATTTCACGCCCTTGCGCAGGTGAAAGGTGTATTCCTTGCCGTCAGCGGAAATGTCCCACTTTTCGGCAAGGCCCGGCACCACCTTGGTGCCGCCACGCTCAAACTCGACGATGCGGTTGTAGATGGGCTCGTTGGCATCAAACGACGTGCCGGTCGTGTTCACGCCGGGGTAGAAGTTTTCCGGGCTGCCTTCGGAACAAAACACCAGCGTTTTGGCCGATACCGGTGAAAGCGCCAGCAATGCGGGCAGGGCCAGGGCGCACAGCAGCGCGCGCTGCACCGGACGCAGCCGGCTGGCAAAGGGTGGGTTCTGGTTCATCTGACGACTTCCTTCTGGGTTGATGCTGCAGGGCAGCGGGCTTGTCCGGCCAGCTTCGCCGCACCGCTGGCGCGGGCGGGCTGGTCATTCGACAACGAAAAGAGGCATTGAACACGGGCTGGCAACGCATGAGCGGCGAATTCAGGCCGCAAGAAAATCTTCGGCGTAGTGGCAGGCCACCATCCTGCCCGCCACCTCGCGCAGGGCCGGCCTTTCGGCGCGGCAGCGGTCGGTCACATGCGGGCAGCGGGTGGAGAACACGCAGCCCCTGGGCGGGTTCAGCGGCGAAGGCAGTTCGCCCTTCAGAACGACGCGGTGCTTGATGGCGCTGCTGCCGGCCAGGCCGGGTGTAGAGGCCAGCAGCGCCTGCGTGTAAGGATGCAACGGCTGCGCGAACAGCGCGTTTTTTTCACCTTGCTCGACGGCATGGCCCAGGTACATCACCAGCACCTCGTGGGCGATGTGGCGTACGACCCCCAGGTCATGCGAGATGAACAGATAGGCCAGCCCCATCGACTGCTGCAGGTCGGCCAGCAGGTTGAGCACCTGTGCCTGGATCGACACGTCCAGCGCCGACACCGGCTCGTCGGCCACGACGAGCGCCGGGTTCAGCATTAGCGCGCGGGCAATGGCGATGCGCTGGCGCTGGCCGCCGGAGAACATGTGCGGGTAGCGGTCGTAATGCTCGGGCCGCAGACCGACCAGTGCGAGCATGGCCCGGGCTTTTTCGGCCCGCTCGGTTGCTGCCAGGGACGTGTTGATTTCAAGCGGGGCCTCCAGAATGGCGCCGATTTTCTTTCGCGGGTTGAGCGATCCATAGGGGTTCTGGAACACCAGTTGCACCGCCTTGCGAAGCTTCAGGCGCTGTTCCTTCGACCCATGTACCGCATCGACGCCGGTGATGCTGAGCTCGCCGCTGCTGGGGGTTTCAATCAGCGACACCATGCGCGCCAGCGTTGATTTTCCGCAGCCCGACTCGCCGACGACCGCCAGCGTCTTTCCGGCGTGGACGGTGAACGACACGCCGCCGACCGCCTGAAGGTGGTCAGGCTTGGCCATGAAGCCTCGCCGGATTTCATAAACACGTTGGAGGTTGTTGGCTTCAACCACTGGCGTGATTGCAAGGGTGGGGCTACTCATCGTGCGGCTTCCGGCAAGGGAAGGTCTTGGGCCATGGCGGCTTCCCGGCTGGGGTCGCCCAGGGGATAGTGGCAGCGCACCATGCCGTCCTGCCAGGCGCGCAACGCCGGGCGAACTGCGCGTGAATGCTCGGTAGCGTAGGCGCAGCGCGGTGCAAACAGGCAGCCGGTTGGCCG
>JBBSRS010000107.1:0-7953 GCA_038242795.1 Burkholderiales bacterium | reverse complement strand
GAAGGCAAGTACGTCACCAGCCGCCAGATCTGGGACCGCCTGCAAAAGGAACTGCAGCACAACGTCGCCTTGCGCGTCAAGGAAACCGACGAAGAAGGCATTTTTGAAGTCATGGGCCGGGGCGAGCTGCACCTGACCATCCTGCTGGAAAACATGCGCCGCGAAGGTTTCGAGATGGCTGTGTCCAAGCCGCGCGTCGTGATGAAAGAGGTGAACGGTGAAAAGTACGAGCCGATCGAGCTGGTGACCGCCGACATCGAAGAGCAGCACCAGGGGGGCGTGATGCAGGCCCTGGGCGAGCGCAAGGGCGAGCTGGTCAACATGGACCCGGACGGCCGCGGCCGCGTGCGCCTGGAATACCGCATTCCGGCGCGTGGCCTGATCGGTTTCACCAACGAATTCCTGAATTTGACGCGCGGCTCGGGCCTGATCGCCAACATTTTTGACTGCTACGAGCCGCACAAGGGCGACATTGGCGGCCGCAAGAACGGCGTGCTGATTTCCATGGACGCCGGTGAAATCTTCACCTACGCCCTGGGCAAGCTGGACGACCGGGGCCGCATGTTCGTCAAGGCGAACGATCCGGTGTACGAAGGCATGATTGTCGGCATCCACAGCCGCGACAATGACTTGGTGGTCAACGCCACGCGCACCAAGCAGCTGACCAACTTCCGCGTGTCGGGCAAGGAAGACGCGATCAAGATCACGCCGCCGATCGAATGCACGCTGGAATACGGCGTCGAGTTCATCGAGGACGACGAGCTGGTCGAAATCACGCCCAAGTCGATTCGCCTGCGCAAACGCTTTTTGACCGAAAGCGAGCGCAAGCGCTCCGGACGCTGAAAAGCCCCCACGCTCCCCACTGCGTGGGGTTCGCTGCCCCCGCGAGGGGGCGCTGCGCCTGCGGTCCGGCGAAGCCGGTTTCTCGGCCCCTGTTGGGGAAACCGGATTGCACGCTGGCCACTGCATGGCTGGCTGTTGTTTCAAAGCAGCCCTCGCTGGCAGCAGCATGAAGCAATTGCAACCCTGGCCGCTGCGCGTAAATCGTCAGTGGCCTTTTTCTTGATCTGGCGACAGGGTTCCTGATGGAATTGACGCATGCCCGCGCAGTGGCCGTGATGGTTGTGGTGACGCTGCTGTGGTCCACCGCAGGGGTGGTGACGTGGCAACATGAGGCGGCGCGCAGCTTTGAAGTGACTTTCTGGCGCAGCTTTTTTACGCTGACATCGCTGCTGGTGATCCTGCCCATTTTTCAGGGATGGGCTGTTTTCTCGAAAATCCGCTGTGGCGGCAGGGCGCTGTGGCTGTCCGGCGTCGGCTGGAGTGTGATGTTTATCGCTTTCATGGTGGCGTTGACGCTGACCACTGTGGCCAATGTGCTGGTAACGATGGCGCTCGGCCCGTTCATCACGGCCCTGATGGCGCGTGTCGTCATCGGCCACACGATTCCAGCGCGGACCTGGTTGGCGATTGCACTCGCTGGCGTCGGCATTGCCTGGATGTATGGTGGCCAGCTGGACCTGGGTTTTGGCATCCTGCTGGCCTGGGTGGGTGCAGGCGAGGTGCCGGGTTCCAGCGTGCTGACAGGCGGTTCGCTGGTGATCGGTGCGCTGGTGTTAAACAAATTCATTGGATGGAGACAGAAAGCATGACAACAGAAAAAAATACAACCGATTCGACTGGCGACGTGCTGGTTGAGCGCCAAGGCAACGCCGGGCTGATCACATTGAACCGGCCCAAGGCGCTCAATGCCTTGTCGCTGTCCATGGTGCGCAAGCTGCTTGCCACCCTGCGCGCCTGGCAGGACGACCCGGAGGTGCGGCTGGTGGCGATTCGCGGCACCAACAAGCTGGGCCGCCCGGGAACAGCTGACAGCCTGTTCGGCGGTTTTTGCGCCGGCGGCGACATCCGGTTTTTCCACCAGGCGGCGCTGGCCGGCGATGTCGCACTGGACGAATTTTTCACCGAGGAATACCAGCTCAACCACCTGATCCAGACCTATGCCAAGCCCTACATCGCTTTCATGGACGGCGTGGTGATGGGGGGCGGGATGGGCATCAGCCAGGGCGCCCGGGTGCGAATCGTCACCGAGCGCACCAAGATGGCCATGCCCGAGACGAATATCGGCCTGTTTCCGGACGTGGGCGGCGGCTATTTCTTGAGCCGCTGCCCCGGCCATGTGGGCGAGTACCTGGCGCTGACCGGCGAGGTCATCGGGGCCGACGAGGCCATCGGTTATGGACTGGCCGACGTAAAAGTGGAGGTGGGTGCCTTGCCCGCGCTGTGGGCGGAACTGGGCGCCACGCCTTGGTCATCGGCGGCTGAAACTGACCAATGGGTTGCCAAAAAATTCATAGCTGACAGTGCCCGTCCCGCCTGCGAAACAGGCCCTATTGATGCATTTTTCTCATTGCTGCGGGTCAAGCACATCATCGATGCGCTGGAAAAAGCCAGGGAGGACCGCTGGGCAACCCGGATGGCCGGGGTGCTGCGCAAGCGTTCGCCGTTGATGCTGCATGTGACACTGGCGCAGATCCGCCGCGCCCGCGGCATGACGTTGGCCGATGACCTGCGCATGGAGCGGGACATGGTGCACCAGTGCTTTCACCTGCGCCCCGGGGTGGAAAGTGAAACCGTTGAAGGAATTCGTGCGCTGGCGGTGGACAAGGACTACCAGCCGCAATGGAAGCCGGCGCGCATCGAGGACGTGAAGCCGGGCATGGCCGATGCCTTTTTCGTCAGTCCGTGGTCTGCGGAAACGCATCCTTTGCGTGGTTTGTAGGCCGATGGCAAAAAGTTGGCGAATATTATTTACATAAAAGTTAAACAACTTGAGCCGGACAGTGTCAACGAGGTGAAGTCATACAACCTTTGACTTCATCCAAATAAACACTGGACGAGTGATGTGAACTTCACCTGAATCGAAATATTTTTCAGTTCACGCGCCGCGCACTCATCGATTTCTCGATTTCATGGCCCGGTCCACTTCGCGTTTGCCTTCTCGGTCCTTGATGGTGTCACGCTTGTCATGCTCGGCCTTGCCCTTGGCCAGACCGATTTCGCACTTTACTTTGCCCGCCTTCCAATGCATGTTCAGCGGCACCAGTGTGAAGCCTTTTTGATCGATCTTGCCAATCAGGCGTCGGATCTCTTCCTTGTGCATCAGGAGCTTTTTGGTGCGTACCGCGTCGGGCCGGATATGGGTGGAGGCGGTGCCCAGCGGGTTGATCTGGCAACCGATGATGAACAACTCGCCCCCTCTGATCACCACATAACCATCGGTGAGTTGCACCTTGCCTTCGCGTACCGACTTGACTTCCCAGCCTTCCAGCACCATGCCGGCTTCAAACCGCTCTTCAATGTGGTAGTTGAACGTGGCTTTCTTGTTGTCGGCAATGCGCACTGCCGCAGCAGCAGCCTTGGGTGAAAGATTGGCAGCTGGTTTGCCTGTCGGTTTCCCCGAAGAGGCTGCCGCTGGTTTTTTGGTGGAATTTGCTTCTTTGGTGGCCATGTCTAAGATATTGGAGCAAAGGGGCGAAGCAGCACTTGTGGCTCATACAATTGCCCCCAGCCTTAGATTGTATGAAAACCGTTCACAAGTCCGTTCTTATCTGGTACAGCCCCGCTGAAATGTTTGCGCTGGTGACCGATGTCGCCAGCTATCCGCAATTTTTACCCTGGTGCGACCGTGCCACGGTGGAAGAGGAAACAGCGCAGGGCATGGTGGCCAAGGTCGGCATTTCCATTGCCGGCATCCGTCAAAGTTTCACCACACAAAACCGGCATGAGCAGGACCACAAGGTCAGCCTCAAACTGGTCAGAGGTCCTTTTTCCAGGCTGGAAGGAGAGTGGAACTTCCTGCCGCTGGGTGACGGCAGCCAGCGCGCCTGCAAGGTCGAGTTCACCCTGAGCTATGCCTTTGACAACGGAACACTGGCGGCACTCGTAGGGCCTGTTTTTGACAAGATCGCAGGCAGCCTGGTGGATGCCTTCGTGAAGCGGGCGTCTCAGGTCTATGGTGATGCCTGAGGCATCCCAAGAGGTTTTGCGCCTGAACATCACACTGGTCTATTCGCCAGCACCGCGGCAGGTCAGGGAATGGCCGCTTGCGCTTGAGCCGGGCACAACCGTGATTCAAGCGCTTGCGGCTTGCGGCATCTTTGAAGAATTTCCGGTACTTCTGGAAAATCCCCTGCAGGCGGGTGTCTGGGGACGAAAAATCCACCTTGATCACTTGCTGGAAGACAAGGACCGGATAGAAATCTACCGGCCTTTGCGTGTTGATCCGAAAACAGCCAGGCGCGAGCGTTTTGACAGCCAGGGTGCTAAAAGCGCGGGGTTGTTCTCCAATAAGCGGCCTGGCGCCAAAGCCGGTTACTGAACAGCCTGGCAGGTCAGCACTTTGCCTGCCTACTTGAGGCAGTCGCTGTCGGCGATCGATTGCAGACGCTTGGTTTCCGCCAGGCGGGCGGCGTCATCCATGAATTCGCGTTCTCCCTTTGCATTGGTAAGCGCAATGCGCACCCCGGACTTCAGGGCCGCCTGGCCCCTCTTCACGCGTTCGCAGTTGTCAGCCCTGGCTTTGGCAAGCTTATCGGCCTCCGCCTGCTTTTTGCTTTCTTCCAAAGCATCAGCCTGTTTTTTGCGCGATTCGAGTTCTGCATCCTTCCCCGAAAGCCTGGGCATGCTCGCTTTGACGGCAGGTGCCGATGCTGCTGGGATTGGCGTATCGGCAGCCACTCCCTGCTGTGCACTGGGGACCTTGAAGCCAGGCTCCTTCAGAATGTTTTTCTGTGGAATTTCTGACGGAGGCGGCCGGTCGCTGAACACCTTGCGGCCGTCCTTGTCAAGCCATTGCCATTGCGCAAGGGCTGGAAATGTCAGCAGGCTGCCGGCCAGCGCAAAAACCAGGGTTTGTGTCAGAAGTTTGAAGTTCATGGTGAAAGTGTATCGCTGTGTTTCCATGTTTTACGACAATTTCCAGCATCGCTGAAGCACAAGAATTCACAAGCGTAGAGAACGAGGGTCGGTCCGTGCGCATCCGGGGCAAAGGTACAATCGACTTTTTGGAGCTTTCTCTATGCGCCTACTCGGCAAAGCGCTCACCTTCGACGACGTATTGTTGGTGCCAGCGTTCTCCCAGGTCCTGCCCAAGGACGCCCTGCTTTCCACCCAGTTCTCCCGCAATATCCGCCTGAACCTGCCGCTGGTTTCGGCCGCTATGGACACGGTCACCGAGGCGCGCTTGGCCATCGCCATTGCGCAGGAGGGCGGCATCGGCATTGTTCATAAAAATCTCACACCGCAGCAGCAGGCAGCCGAGGTCTCCCGCGTGAAGCGCTATGAAAGCGGCGTGTTGCGCGACCCGGTCGTCATCACCCCGACACACACGGTGCGGCAGGTGATGGCGCTGAGTGAACAACTCGGCATTTCCGGCTTTCCGGTCATTGATGGCGGCAAGGTCGTCGGCATCGTGACAGGACGCGACATGCGCTTCGAGTCGCGCATGGACGTGCCGGTCAGCACCATCATGACGCCGCGTGATCGCCTGATCACCATGCCCGACACGGCCACGCTGGCGGATGCCAAAGCGTTGCTGAACAAGCACCGCCTGGAGCGTGTTCTCCTGATCAATGACCAGTTCGAGCTCAAAGGCCTGATCACGGTCAAGGACATCACCAAGCAGACGACCTTCCCAAATGCGGCACGCGACCTGCACGGAAAGCTGCGTGTCGGCGCAGCTGTCGGTGTGGGGGAGGGAACAGAAGAGCGCGTCGAGGCGCTGGTCCGTGCCGGTGTCGACGCCATCGTCGTGGACACCGCACACGGCCACAGCAAAGGCGTGATTGACCGGGTACGTTGGGTCAAGCAAAACTACCCGCACATCGACGTGATCGGCGGCAACATCGCCACGGGCGCAGCAGCCCTGGCGCTGGTCGAGGCCGGCGCCGATGCGGTCAAGGTGGGCATCGGCCCGGGCAGTATCTGCACCACCCGCATTGTCGCGGGTGTTGGTGTGCCACAGATCATGGCCATCGACAGCGTGGCGACCGCCTTGCGCGGCACTGGCGTGCCCCTGATTGCCGACGGCGGCATTCGATACAGTGGCGACATAGCCAAGGCCATTGCCGCTGGCGCCGGCACGGTCATGATGGGCGGGATGTTTGCCGGGACTGAAGAAGCCCCCGGCGAAGTCATCTTGTTTCAAGGCAGAAGCTACAAGAGCTATCGCGGCATGGGCAGCATTGGCGCCATGCAGCAGGGAAGTGCCGATCGCTACTTCCAGGAGTCCAGCACCGGCAACCCGAATGCCGACAAACTGGTGCCTGAAGGCATCGAAGGCCGCGTTCCTTACAAAGGCTCGATGGTTGCCATCATTTACCAGATGGCGGGTGGATTGCGCGCCAGCATGGGCTACTGCGGCTGCGCCACGATCGAGGAAATGCACAACCAGTCCGAGTTTGTCGAGATCACTTCCGCAGGCATCCGCGAAAGCCATGTGCATGACGTGCAGATCACCAAGGAAGCGCCGAACTACCGCGCTGACTGAAGCTTGTGCCACGCATTCTGGGCGTCTGGTGGCAGACGCCCTTTTTCTTTTTTTGACTGAACCATCGCCAAAGGCGTCTTACATGCAGCACCAAAAAATCCTCATCCTCGATTTCGGCTCACAGGTCACCCAACTGATCGCACGCCGGGTCCGCGAAGCCCATGTTTTCTGCGAAGTTCATCCATGCGATGTGAACGATGCCTGGGTGCGTGCGTATGCAAGTGACGGCACCTTGAAGGGCATCATCTTGTCGGGCAGCCATGCCAGCATTTATGAAGAGGCCACCGACAAGGCACCGCAGTCGGTGTTCGAGCTGGGTATTCCGGTGCTGGGCATCTGCTATGGCATGCAGGCCATGGCGTATCAACTGGGCGGCAAGGTGGAAGGCGACCACAAGCGCGAATTCGGCCATGCCGATGTCCGCGCACGCGGGCACACGGCGCTGCTCAAGGACATTGCAGACTTCACCACGCCTGAAGGGGAGGGCATGCTCACGGTATGGATGAGCCATGGCGACAAGGTCACTGAAATGCCGCCGGGTTTCAAACTCATGGCCAGCACCGACAGTTGCCCGATCGCCGGTATCGCAGATGAGGAGCGGCATTTCTATGGCCTGCAGTTTCATCCCGAGGTCACGCACACCAAGCAGGGTGCGGCCATTCTCGACCGTTTTGTGCTTGACATTTGCGCTGCCCGCCCTGATTGGGTCATGGGTGACTACATCGACGAGGCAGTCGAGAAAATTCGCCAGCAGGTCGGTGACGAAGAAGTCATCCTGGGCTTGTCGGGCGGCGTCGATTCCTCGGTGGCTGCTGCACTCATTCATCGTGCCATCGGTGACCAGCTCACCTGTGTATTTGTGGACCATGGGTTGCTGCGCCTGGACGAGGGCGACATGGTGATGGAGATGTTTGTCGGCAAGCTGCATGCCAAGGTGATTCGCGTTGATGCGGCCGAACAGTTCCTGGGCCACCTCGCCGGTGTCAGCGACCCTGAGGCCAAGCGCAAGATCATTGGGCGCGAATTTGTCGAGGTGTTCAAGGCAGAAGCTGCCCGGCTCAAAGCGGGGCTGGACGGCGCCTACAAGGGTGCCAAATGGCTGGCCCAGGGAACCATTTACCCTGATGTGATCGAGTCAGGTGGCGGCAAGAGCAAAAAGGCTGTCACGATCAAGAGCCATCACAATGTTGGGGGGCTGCCTGAACAACTCGGCCTGAAGCTGTTGGAGCCGTTGCGCGAACTGTTCAAGGACGAGGTGCGCGAGCTGGGTGTGGCCCTGGGCCTGCCGCACGACATGGTGTTCCGCCATCCCTTCCCGGGTCCGGGGCTGGGTGTGCGAATCCTGGGTGAAGTCAAAAAGGAGTATGCCGATCTGCTGCGCAGGGCCGACGCCATTTTCATTG
>JBBSRS010000106.1:0-7965 GCA_038242795.1 Burkholderiales bacterium | reverse complement strand
TACCGCATGCCGGATTTGGTCATCTCGACGGAATCCTTTGCGTTGCTGATCGCGTCGTGCAGTGCACGGCGCATGCGTGATTCAAAAGTCCTCTGCCCAGACCTCTTTTGCTGAAACGCACGACTTGTCATGGCTTGAAAGCCCTGAACGTCATCTGGCCACAGCGATGTGTCCCTCCTTTTTCGGATGCGTTTGCGTGTACAGCACCGCCGGCGTGGCAACCAGATTGGCGAAAAATTCCGGAGTCTCTTGCCTGGCAGCCCTGCCTGCAAGTTGATTGTTCCCATCACCCAACAAAGGTCCCATTTGCATGGCCAAACAAATCATCATCGACCATGTCTTCAAGGTTTTCGGCGACGAACCGCAAGCCGCACTCGAACTGGTCCGGCAAGGCTGCACCAAGGAAGAAGTCCTGGCCCGCACCGGCGCCTCGATCGGCGTTTTTGACGCCAGCCTGACCATCGAGCCCGGCGAGATTTTCGTCGTCATGGGCCTGTCAGGCTCGGGCAAGTCCACCCTGGTGCGGATGCTCAATCTCCTGATCGAGCCGACAGCCGGCCACATCCTGGTCGACGGCGTCAACATCAACGCGCTGTCCGACAAGGCCTTGCGCGCGCTTCGGCGCAAGGACATCAGCATGGTGTTCCAGTCGTTTGCGCTGATGCCCCACATGACCGTGCTTGACAACACCGCGCTTGGCCTCGAACTGGCCGGCGTGGGCCGTGACGAACGGCGCGAACTGGCCTCTTTGGCACTGGCACAGGTCGGCCTGGACGGCTGGGGCGCCAGCTACCCCGACGAGCTGTCGGGCGGCATGCAGCAACGCGTGGGACTGGCGCGGGCGCTGGCCTCCGACCCGTCGATTCTGCTGATGGACGAGGCGTTTTCGGCGCTCGACCCCATCATCCGCACCGAGATGCAGTCCGAGCTGCTTCGCCTGCAAAAGGTCAAGCGCCGCACCATCGTCTTCATCTCGCACGACCTGGACGAGGCCATGCGCATTGGCGACCGCATCGCCATCATGAAGGACGGCCAGGTGGTGCAGGTCGGGACGCCGGACGACATCCTGCGCAACCCGGCCGACGACTACGTGCGCAGCTTTGTGCGCGGCGTCGATGCCTCGGCGGTGTTCAAGGCCGGCGACATTGCGCGCAAGAGCCAGATCGTCGTGTCCGAGCACCCCAACCGGGGCTCGCGCGCCGCGCTCAAGATGCTGGAAGACCAGGACCGCGACTACGCCTATGTGGTCGACGCTTCACGCCAGTACCTGGGCATGGTGTCGGCCGATTCGCTGCGCTCGGCGCTCGACGGCCATGCCGGCCCGCTGGGCCTGGCACACGCCTATTTGCCCGACGTGCGGCCGATTGCCGCCGACGAGCTGGTCAGCGGCCTGTTTGGCCAGGTGGCGCAGGCAGCGTTTGCCGTGCCGGTCGTGGCCGAGGACGGCGGCTTCAAGGGGGCCATCAGCAAGACCACGCTGCTCAGGTTCCTTGACCGCGACACCCCCCATGTACCCGCCCACTGATTTTTCAAAGGACAGACGATGAACGAACTGCAAGAACTGCAACCTTTGCAAGCTGCTGACGCTCCTGCGGCCACCGACAGCGGCTTTGCGGCCAGCACCCCGGCACAGACGCCGGCCGACCCCTGGGCCACGCCCGACAGCGCCGCCAGCACCGGCGCGCCTGATGCGGCCGTTGACCCCTGGGGCAACGCGGCAGCCGCCACCGATGTGGCGCTGGACCCCTGGGGCAATGCCGCGCCTGCCGCCGATGCGGGAATCAACACCAGCGCCGCCGGGACCGACTGGCTGGGCGCCGCCTCCTCGTCCGACCTGGGCATCAACGCCAATGCCGACACCGCGACGGGTTTTCAGATTCAGCAACTGTGGGACGGCTCGCTGCCCATTGAAGACTGGATCAACCACGGCCTGGAATGGGTGGTGCTGCATTTCCGTCCCTTTTTTCAGACCGTGCGCGTGCCCATCGACAGCACGCTGACCAGCGTCGAAGGGCTGCTGCAAAGCATGCCCGCGCTGGCCATGATTGCCCTCATCGGCGTGCTCGCCTGGCAGTTTGCCGGCCGCGCGCTGGCAGTGGGCGCCACGGTGTCGCTGCTGCTGGTGGCCATGCTGGGCATCTGGCCGGCTGCCATGGTGACGCTGTCGCTTGTCCTGACCTCGCTGGTGTTTTGCATGGTCGTGGGGCTGCCACTGGGCATCTTGCTGGCCAGCAGCGACCGCATCCAGGGCATCGCACGCCCCTTGCTCGACGCCATGCAGACCACGCCCGCCTTTGTCTACCTGGTGCCGGTGGTGATGCTGTTCGGCATCGGCAACGTGCCGGGCGTGATCGTCACCATCATCTTTGCGCTGCCGCCGCTGGTGCGCATGACCAATCTGGGGATTCGCCAGGTGCGGCCCGACTTGATCGAGGCGGCGCGTGCCTATGGCGCCTCGCCGCTGCAGATGCTGGTCAAGGTGCAGCTGCCGCTGGCCATGCCGTCCATCATGGCCGGCATCAACCAGACGCTGATGCTGTCGCTGTCGATGGTGGTGATTGCCTCGATGATCGCGGTCGGCGGTCTGGGCCAGATGGTGCTGCGCGGCATTGGCCGGCTCGACATGGGCTTGGCTACCGTTGGCGGCCTGGGCATTGTGCTGCTGGCCATCACGCTGGACCGCATCACGCAGTCGCTGGGCCAGCCGCGCCGCGGCGTGCGCCACTGGTGGCAGACCGGCCCGGCCGGACTGGCCTGGTCGCTGCTGCACCGCGCAGACAACGCCCCTGCTCCCGCCAAGGCCAAGTCCGAACCTGCGCCGCGCCCGTTGCAGGCCGCGCCCGGCCTGGCCTCGACCGCGCACTGATGCGTGGGGCACCACGGCCCGATCCGCTGAATTCACTCACTCCAAAGGAAACTTTCAAATGATGACAACCCGCCATTTCACCCGCACATTGCTTGCCGCCGGACTCCTGAGCCTGGGACTCGCCGCCACGACCGTCAGCGCCGCCGACCTGCCCGGCAAGGGCATCAAGGTGCAGGCCCTCAAAAGCTCGCTGGCCGAGGAAACCTTCCAGACGCTGCTGGTCAACCGCGCGCTGGCAAAGCTCGGCTACGAGGTGCAGCCCATCAAGGAAGTGGAATACCCCACCGCACATATCGCGATTGCCAATGGCGACGCCACTTTCATGGCCGACCACTGGAACCCGCAGCACGCCGACTACTTCAAGAACGCCGGCGGCAAGGACAAGCTTTCGCGCGAAGGGGTGTACTCGGACAACGCGGCGCAGGGCTACCTGATCGACAAGAAAACCGCCGATGCCCACAAGATCACCAACATCGGTCAGCTCAAGGACCCCAAGATTGCCAAGCTGTTTGACACCGACGGCGACGGCAAGGCCGACCTGACCGGCTGCACGCCCGGCTGGGGCTGCGAGACCATGATCGAGCACCAGCTCGACGCCTACAAGCTGCGCGGCAGCGTGTCGCACAAGCAGGGCACCTACTCGGCGCTGATGGCCGACACCATCACCCGCTTCAAGCAGGGCCAGCCCATCCTGTACTACACCTGGACACCGTACTGGGTGAGTGCCGAGTTGCGCCCCGGCAAGGACGTGGTGTGGCTGGAAGTGCCGTTTTCCTCGCTGCCCGGCGAGCAGGCCAAGATGGACACCAAGCAGCCCTCGGGCAAGAACTACGGCTTTGTCGTGAACACGCAGCACATCGTGGCCAACAAGGACTTCGTGGCCAAAAATCCGGC
This sequence comes from Burkholderiales bacterium, assembly GCA_038242795.1. GTDB lineage: Bacteria > Pseudomonadota > Gammaproteobacteria > Burkholderiales > Burkholderiaceae_C > Polaromonas. The sequence goes on along the minus strand of JBBSRS010000106.1, from coordinate 4,205 downwards.
GGCCGGCAAGCTGTTTGAGGTCATGAAGGTGTCGGTCAACGACATCAATGCGCAAAACCTGCGCATGAGCCAGGGTGAGAGCAAGCCGCAGGACATCGATCGCCACACCGATGGCTGGATCAAGGCGCACCAGGCGACCTTCGACGGCTGGATCGCGCAGGCCATGGCCAGCGCCAAAAAATAAGCCAGACAAGCCGCTGGCGCAGGTTGATCAAGCACCAGCAGCTCTTGAAAAAATAGCAGTTTGAATGGTCCGGCTTTGCCCAGCGGCTGTTTTTTCCGCCCTTCCCTCAGACAAAGGAACCCGCCCGAATGATGAACACCCGTAATTTCATATCCACCCTGTGCGCCGGCAGCCTGCTGGCCTTCAGCCTGGCGGCGCACGCCGCTGCCGACCTGCCGGGCCAAGGCATCAAGGTGTTGCCGCTGCAAAGCAACCTGGTCGAGGAAACCTTCCAGACATTGCTGGTCAGCCGCGCGCTGGAAAAGCTCGGCTACGACGTCAGCCCGATCAAGGAAGTCGAGTACCCCACCGCCCACATTGCCGTGGCCAACGGCGACGCCACCTTCATGGCCAACCACTGGAACCCGCACCATGCCGAGTTCTATAAAAATGCCGGCGGCGACGCCAAGCTGTCGCGAAAAGGCGTTTACTCGGCCGGTGCGGCGCAGGGCTACATGATCGACAAAAAAACCGCCGACAAGTACAAGATCACCCGGATCAGCCAGCTGACCGACCCGAAGCTGGCCAAGCTGTTTGACACCACCGGCGACGGCAAGGCCAACCTGGTCGGGCCCAGCGCCGGCTGGGGCGGAGAAGCCGTCGTCGAGCACCAGCTCACCACCTTCAAGCTGCGCGACACCGTCACCTACACCCAGGGCAACTATCCGGCGCTGATTGCCGACACCGTGGCCCGCTTCAAGGCCGGCAAGCCGGTGCTGTACTACGCCTGGACGCCTTACTGGCTGAGCAACGTGCTGCGACCCGGCCAGGAATCGGTGTGGCTGGAAGTGCCGTTCTCGGCCATGCCCGGCGTGCAGGCCGGCACGGACACCAAGATGCCCAACGGCAAGAACTATGGTTTCCCGTTGAACAACGAGTACATCGTGGCCAACAAGGTGTTTGTCGAAAAAAACCCGGCCGCTGCCAAGCTGTTTGAAGTCATGGTGCTGCCGATCAACGACATCAGCTCACAAAACAGGCGACTGAATGACGGCGAAAACCGCCAGACAGACATCGAGCGCCACACCGACGGCTGGATCAAGGCGCATCAGAAAACCTTTGACGGCTGGGTGGCACAGGCCATGGCTGCCGCACAATAAGCATTAAATAAGCCTTCTGCGCAAGCAGGACGGGCGCTGTCAGCTATTTAAACCATAGCGACAGCGCTTTTTCATGGCCGCTTCATTTTCTGTTCTGCGGCGCGACCCATGGCTGGCTGTGGTCCGGCAGAGGGTTGGCGCTTGCGCTTGCAGCGTCCGGTTCAGCCTGGCCTGGCCTGACGCTCTGTCAGTGCGGCCGCGCGCAGGCATTCCAGGTCGGGCTCGAACAGTCCCGCATGCACGGCCCGCTGGATCGCATCCCGGGACAGCTGGTCAAGCATCGGGTTGAACGCCGTATGGTTCAGCCGCCGGAGCGAGGCCAGCGCGTGCTGCAGCGCCACGCCGACGTCCACCGCCAGCGCCCCGTGGCGGGCCAGTGGATCAAACACATCGTTCAACATGCTGGCCTCGTGCAAATTTGGCGCGGACACATGGTCGAACTCGGGATGGGTTGCCTGGGCAGCATCGGATTCCATGCACTTGGTCTGCGCCCGCTGTTCCTCGACCCAGTAAATCATCGTCCTGACAGCGGTTGACAGCACCTCAAGGGCCGTCCCCGGGTCATTCACCGCCGGCGACAAGGCGCGCGCGGCAATCTCGCCCATCACCCGCAAGCCAAAGCGCGGATCATGGTCGAAAGTTCTCGCCGAACCAATCAGGACCGCACCGGCAACCGCCTTGCAGCCTTTCGCGTCAAGCGCCCGCGTCATGCTGGCGATCACCGTCGAGGGCTCGACAAAATCGCCCGGCTGGACATGCAGGTGAATCATGGCGTCGCTGCGTTGCGCGCATTCCTGCAGGATGTCCATCGACACATGCTGCACAAAACCGGTCACCGGGGCACGCAGGGTGTGCGCGCCACGGGCGTCTTGGGCTTGTTTCAGGCCACCCATGAACGGCTTTTCCAGGCGTTGCGCCATGGCCTTGGTGGTGGCCGCTTCAACCCGGCTGATGGTTTCGCCCAGGCGCCCGAGCACCGACAGATAGTCCAGCCAGCGCAGCAGCACGACCACCACCACCAGCAAGATGAGCAGCGTGAAACCAAACAGCACCAGGCGCCCGCCGCCGCCATAAATCTGGGCATTGAGCCCGACCAGCGCGATCACGCTGTACAAAAAGGCGCCCACAAACGTGGCCAGCGCATTCTGGATGGTGCTGTCCTCAATCAACAACTGGGACGCGCGCGGCGTGGCCGTGCTGGCCACGGCCGCGAACGAGGCCACCATGGTGCTGGCTGAAAAGACTGCCACGGTGAGCATGCTCGTGGCCAGGATATTGAGCAGGCTGCCAATGGAGTCGGACCCCAGCTTGAACGCGATGTCTTCCGGAATCAGCGGCCCGAGGACTTTTGCCAGCGTCACGGCCAGCAGGGCCACCAGCGAAAACAGCGCGCACCGCACCCAGGTTTTGTGCAGCAGCCGCTGCAGCAGATAAATCAGCTTTTCGGACATGAAGACTTAGCGCCCGGAACGTCTATCGACCGGTCATGCTGGCCGGAACAACCCAGGCATCGAACTGCTCGCCCGTCACATGGCCTGACGCCAGCGCCGCTTCACGCAGGCTGGTGCCTTCCTTGTGTGCCTTCTTGGCGATGAACGCTGCGTTGTCATAGCCGATGTGCGGGTTCAGCGCGGTCACCAGCATCAGGGAGCGGCTCACCAGTTCGGCGATGCGCTCATGGTTGGGCTCAATCCCGATGGCGCAGTGGTCGTTGAAGCTGACCATGCCGTCGGCCAGCAAGCGAACGCTTTGCAAAAAGTTGTACGCCACCATGGGCCGGAACACGTTCAGTTCGAAATTGCCCGATGCGCCGCCGAAATTGATCGCCACGTCGTTGCCGAACACCTGCGCGGCCAGCATGGTCAGCGCTTCGCTTTGCGTCGGGTTGACCTTGCCCGGCATGATGGACGAGCCCGGCTCGTTCTCGGGAATGCGCAGCTCGCCAATGCCGCTGCGCGGGCCGCTGGCCAGCCAGCGGACGTCGTTGGCGATCTTCATCAAACTGGCGGCCAGTGTTTTGAGCGCGCCATGGGCATGCACCAGCGCGTCGCACGAGGCCAGCGCCTCGAACTTGTTCGGCGCGGTGACGAACGGCAGGCCGGTCAGCTGCGCGAGTTCGGCCGCGACCTGCTCGGCATAGCCTTTGGGCGCATTCAGCCCGGTGCCCACGGCCGTGCCACCCAGCGCCAGTTCATACAAATGCGGCAATGCATCGCGCACATGCTTTTCGCCATGCGCCAGTTGCGCCGCGTAGCCCGAGAATTCCTGACCCAGCGTCAACGGCGTCGCGTCCTGCAAATGGGTCCGGCCAATTTTGACGATGCCGTCGAAGTCGAGCGCTTTTTGCGCCAGCGTGCCGCGCAGTTTTTCCAGCGCCGGCAGCAGCCGGTTGGTGATGCCGATGACCGCCGACACATGCATCGCGGTGGGAAACACGTCGTTCGACGACTGGCTGCGGTTCACGTCGTCATTCGGATGGATGAGCCGGGCATCGCCGCGCTCGCCGCCCAGCAATTCGCTGGCGCGGTTGGCAAGCACCTCGTTCATGTTCATGTTGGTCTGGGTGCCCGAGCCAGTCTGCCAGACCACCAGTGGAAACTCGTCCGGATGCCGGCCGGCGATGACCTCGTCGGCCGCGTCCACGATGGCCCGGGTTTTCTTCTCGTCCTGCAGACCCAGCACCTGATTGACCAAGGCCGAAGACCGCTTGACCTTGGCCAGCGCCCGGATCAACTCGACCGGCTGGCGCTCGCCGGAGATGTCGAAGTTCTGCAGCGAGCGCTGGGTCTGCGCACCCCAGAGCCGGTCCGCCGGAACGTCGATGGGGCCAAACGTGTCACGCTCTGATCGGGTCGCTGGGGTATGGGTTGTCATGGTGGTTT
>JBBSRS010000105.1:0-7988 GCA_038242795.1 Burkholderiales bacterium | reverse complement strand
GTCCGGCGCCATGGCCAAAACCGACGGCTTTGTCGATCTGTTCTGGCCCGGCCTGCTGCTGGTCGAGCAAAAGTCGCGCGGCAAGAACCTGGACGCGGCGGTGGGCAAGGCCTACGAATTGGGCGGCGGTATGCTGCCCGCCGAAAAGGCCAAACCCGGGCGCCGGGCGACAGCCGCCTGAATGAATGAGTCGCACATGGACCCCTCCTGGTACGACCGCTACCTCCTGCCGCCGATGCTGGACTTTGCCTGCGGCCTGCCGATGGTCAGCCGCCAGCGCCAGCTGATCGTGCCGCTGGCGCGCGGCCGGGTGCTGGAAGTGGGCATTGGCACCGGGCTGAACATGCCGTGGTTCGACAAAACCCGCGTCACCCGCATCACCGGTCTGGACCCGGCGGTGCAGTTGCATCCACTGGCGCGTGAGCGTATTGAAAAGGCCGGGCTGGCGGTGGAACTGGTGGGCCTGTCGGCCGAGCAGATTCCCCGGCCCGACGCCAGTTTTGACACGGTGCTCATCACCTACACGCTGTGCACCATTCCCGACCCGCTGGCCGCGCTGCGGGAAATGCGCCGGGTTTTGGCGCCCGGCGGGCAGTTGCTGTTTTGCGAGCATGGGCGCGCGCCCGATGCCTCGGTGCGGCGCTGGCAGGAGCGGCTGCAGCCGCTGTGGGACAAAGTCGCCGGCGGCTGCCACCTGGGGCGTGACATTCCGGCGCTGCTGCAGGAAGCAGGCTTCAGCGTGGCGCAACTGCACACGCGCTACCTGGCGGGGCCGCGTCCCTTCACCTTTCACTACTGGGGCGAGACGCTGCCGTCTTGAGCGACGGGGGTGCCCTGACCGGCTGAAGGCGCGTCGGCTGCATTGAACACGCCGCTCAGCAGTTCGGGCAGGCGCTCGATGCCCATCTTGAAGCCGCAGGCCTGCGCATGGCCGCCGCCGCCCAGGCTTTCGGCCAGCGGAATGCAGTCATACCCGCGTTGCGAACGCAGGCCTGCCTTGACGCCGCCGCTCTTGCCCACATGCCACATCAGCGCAAAGCTGCCGCTTTTTTCCGACAGCAGGTTGCCCAGCAGGCTGTGGAACACGCCGGGGGCGTTGACCATCAGGCCGCTCTGTCCGTTGAACACCAGGGGCTGGGCGGCGTCCATCATGTCGGTCACGAGCTTCTTGAATTTTTCGTCCATGGCCACGCCGCGTGCCATGAAGCCGGTCAGTTGCTCGGGCGTGAAGGCGGCTATCTCGGCCCAGCGGGCAAAGTCGAGTGGCTCCATGTCGAGCGCGGCCAGAAAGCCGGGGCTCTCGGGATATTGCCAGGCCCAGATGTCGCGGTCTTCCACATAGCGGACCAGTGCCGGCACCGGCTGGTCGGGGTGAAAAAACTCCCAGGCCAGCCGGGCGCCGGACTTGTCCATGTCGAAATGCACCACGCCGCAGCGGCAGGCAAAGCCGGTCAGTTTTTCAGCCGCGCTCTTGTGGTGGTCGAGCATGACGAGCTTGGCGGCCCGTTCCTCGATGCCGTGCAAAATATCGGCGGAAAACGAGAAGTCGAGGATGTACACGGCGCGGCCCGCCAGTGCGGGCAGGTCATCGACCGACTTGATGTCGCCGTGGTCGAGTGGCAGGAATTCGGCGTTGCCGGCATAAAACAACCAGGCCGCCAAGGCGGAGCCGAAACCGTCAGGGCATTTGCGGCCGTGGTAAATGATGAGCGGCTGCGGGTCCTTGAGGTCAGGGGCGACGAATAGTTGCAGGGGAAGAATGGTTTTCATGATGGACGAATTGTCGCCTCGCCTTGATGCTCTGCCCTTGGCAACGCCCACCACTGCACTAAAGCGCGCCGCCTTCCCCGGCGTTGATCGGCTGTCCGGCAGGATTTGTGCCGTCACGGACACGACCCCATTCAATGCCACCAGGCAGTAAAAAACAAACCATTGGCGCTCTCCAATAGCCAGCATCAGCTGCGCGCGGACTTGTCCGTACTTTCTGTGGGCCAAGCTGTGGATAACAATGTTCACAAGCCTGACAAGCCGCGCTGCCATTGGCTTGCCGGGCACTGCCCAATAATTGACCACCCCGGAAGACGCTGCTGCAGGCCATTCACCCGGTGCAACGCGCTGATGGCGCACCATGCGGTCAAGCTGCTTGAATTCACAATGAAAAACGCCCCCTGCGCTTACCAGTAGCGCATGGTCAGCTATCAATTTTGATAATTTTTTTATGAATGGCTGGGGTATACAGACCAGAACCGGGTTGCCAGGGTCTTGAATGAAACCAGGCGACAAACGGGTTTTGCCTGAAGCCCTTTCAAGCGACGCTTTACCCGCGTCAAGGACCGTCAGCCTTCAGGAACGCCTGGATCAGGATTCGGGGAGGCGGTAAGCCGAAGCTTCTTCGGCCGTTTCATAAGCAGCGCGCGGCTGGTCGCTGTGCGACACGAGGTAGCCGTCGGCCACGTAACCGGGGCCCTTCATTACAATGACGATGACGCAACCAATAGCAATGGTCAGCACCATGGACCAATGGAAAACGATCACGCCCGCGACCACGTAGTCCATCATCTGAATCCAGCGCGTCTCGCTGGCGTCGGGCGCCGGTTCGCTCAGCAGGTGCACCAGGCCAAGGCACAGCAAAGGCAGCGCCGTTCCAGCCAGGGCAATCAGCGGCAGTTTGCGCCACAGCCGCCATTCCAGGCCGCTGGCGGCGCGGTACTGATAAGGGATTTTTTTAAACCAGTTCATGAAATGCCCCGAGAAATTGTGCTTAGGGTTCCAAGGGTAAGACTTTATCCCTTTGCGGTTTGCACCGCCACAAAATATCCGGCATACCGGCCACTCCAGATGACCAAGGCACATCGCACGTTCCTCAGCGCGCCGCCAGCATCCCACAAACCGTGCGTCACCTGCCCTTGCCTTGCCCCCAGTTACTGTGGGCCACCCTGTGCATAACATCACTCAAAAGTCCTGAAAGCCGCGTCAACACTGGCTTGCCGGGCGGTGCCTTTTTAATCACCACACCTGACACCGACCGGGCGCCATTACCCCCTGTTTCCCTGTGAAAACCGCTTTTCCAGGCCCATCTGGAACGGTTTCGCTGCTGCTGTACCGGTAATGCCAGGGCGGCAAACTGCCCACAAATTCTGTGCGCTACCCTGTGGATAACAATGTTTACAACTTGAAAAACCCGCACTGGCGCTGGCTTTGGGGAGGTTGCCCGGCAATTCGCCAGAAAGCAGCCGACTGTGGCCACATCTGTTTCCAACGGCATACCCAGAAATTCACTTTTTACGAACGGTGTGGCGCAATTAAAGGGTATACCCTGAATTTTTGTTGGATGGCAAGGACTGCTTTTTCTCTTCCTACTTGGCAAAAGCCATGAAAAAAGGCGCGGAGTGCGCCTTTTTATTGTCTTGCCGATCCTGTCCGCCCTTGCTACTTTAGGACGGGGCTATTGCACCCGGCGTTCGATGGTGATGCGCTCGACCTCCACCCGCCGGTTGGGCTCCAGGCACTTGATCAGCGCGGGAAGTTGCCTGTCGGTGCAGGCCACGACCGGGTCGGCTTCGCCCTTTCCCTGCGCCTTCAGACGCATAGCGTCCACGCCCTTGGTGGTCAGGTAGGTCTTGACGGCGACGGCACGGCGCTCGGACAGCTTCTGGTTGTAGGCGCCCGAGCCGATGCGGTCGGTGTAGCCGGTGATGACAACGTCGTGGACCTCGGCATGGCGGCCCAGCGCGCTGGCGATTTCATCCAGCCGGGCCTGCGGCATGCGCAGCTCCGCGCTGTCGAAGGCGAACAGCTCGGTGGCCGACAAGGTGTACTTTACAAACCGGGGGGCGGGTGGCGGCGGCGGCGGTGGTGGTGGTGCCACGGCCACGACTTCGCGGACCGGCTCGGCAGCGGCCATGCGCGGCGCGGGTGCCAGGGACTTGCCCCCGAAACGGTAGATCAGGCCGACCGAAACCAGGTCGATGTGGCCCCGGTTGCCAATGGCATCGTTGACGCGGTAGCGCTCGGCCTCGGCACGCACGGCGAGCGACTCGCTCAAAGCATATTGCAGCCCCAGGCCGAGCTTGTAATTGGTGTCGTTCTTGCGGGGGTTGGGATTGGCCACCTGGACGGCGCCCGTGCCGCTGAAGGCATCGCGCGCCTGCGCGTAATTCAGTCCGGCCCGGCCGAAGACTGAAAACTTCTCGCTCAGGGGAACGGTGCCGACCAGGTCGAGGTTCAGGCCCCTGAGCTTGATGCGGCCGTCGAGCGTTCCGGCCGGCACGGTGGTGGCGGTGTAGCCAAACTTCCCGAGGTCGAAATAGCCGCCTTCGACTGCAAAGTTCCGGTTCAGCTGGTAGCCGCCAAAAATCTTGTAACCGGTGGAGCGGTCGTCATCGACAAGGGTGCTGGAACTGAAGCCGCTGCCGAGCAGGCCTCGGTTGATCCGCTCGTCGTCAATGGTGGCTGCCGAGCGGCCCGCGTTGGCGCCGCCGTACCAGCCCGGGTCCTGGCCTTGCGCCATGGCGCCCGGGCCGGCAAGGGTTGCCAGCGCTGCCAGGCTGAGCGCACTTGTGACTTTAAGCAATTTCATCTTTTTCTCCAGACAGGGTTCGAATCGTTGGTCTTGTGGGTATGACCGCTGCGCCAGGCGCAGCTTGGGGCGAGAGACCGGCGAAACCATCGCCTTGCCGGTCTTCAGCACCCGCATCCGGTCAAGGCAGGTTGATGCGTGTGTTGACCATGGTCACGCCCGAGATCAGGCTCAGTGCACGGCCGTCCAGCACCGTGAGCTTGGCATTTCCGGCGGTGGAGAAGGTCACGGCTTGCTGGGCAATGATGGTGCCCTTCATGAAGCCGCCACCGGCGCCATTGATGGTGGCCGAGGTGCCAACCTGCCAGAACACATTTTTTGCCTGCGCGCCGTTGGCCAGGATGATGCTGCGCGCGCCTGTCGGCCCGGCAATGCCAACCGTCAGGGAACTGCCCATCTGGAAGACGAAGACTGCATTCGGGTCGCCCTGCGCATCCAGCGTCAGGTCGCCCTGTGTCAGCTTGTAGGACGTAGCGGAGGTGTAGGTTCCGGGGGCAAGCGTCAACAGGCCCAGTTCGCCGGCACCGGCATAGGCACCGGGCGGCATGGCGACGAGCTGGTTGTAGGCATTTTGCGCGGCGTTCAGGGCTGAGTCGGCAATGGCCTTGGTCGTGGCGTTGCCGGGAGCCGGCGGATAGGTGTAAATGCTGCCGTTCACGGCGCCGTCGTTCAGTGGCGTCACGGTGTAGACATTGCCGTCGGTGTCGTGCAGTCCGGTCACGCCGGTCGATACCGCGGTGGTGCCGATGTCGCCGTTGATGACCGTGTCAATGCCCTGGTTGGTCATGCCGGCAGTGCCGCCATAACTGGCAAAGGTGCTGGCCGCGCCCAGAACGATGGCAGACGGAACAGGTGGCGGGGTGCAGTTGACGGCGGTAAACGACCACTGGTAGGGGGCGGCCATCGGATTGGCCGGATTGGCCAGGTCCCTGACACCGTTGACCCCGCCCTTGACCACGGCGGCATACGTCACGCCCGCAGTCAGCGGCGCCAAAGGCGTCAGTGTGGCCGTGCGGCCGGTGGCATCGTCCAGCACCACGGATGCCACAGCCACGGGGGTCAGCGCCGGGCCGCTCAAGCTGAAGTTTGCGGCATTGACGGTGGCCGGGTCCATTTCAAGACCGGACGGCACATTGAAAGTTGCGCTGATGCTGGCATTCGTGCAGACGTTGGCCGCATTGGCGGCAGGCCGGGTGGAAAGTACCGAGACATTCGCAGGCGCTATAGGTGCTGCGGTGGTGAAGGTCCAGACATGGTTGCTGGCCGCTGGCAGTGCCGCCTGGTTGCCGGCCAGCTGGTTGCGCGCCAGATCGGTCGCGGCACGGGTGACGGTAACGGTGTAGGTCGTGCCCACGGCCAGCGCGGCCGATGGTTTGAAAAACGCGGTTTTTCTGGCCACTGAATAGCTCACCGCCCCTGGCGGCGAAACGCAAGGCGCGGCGCACGTCAGCGTAAAGCTGGCGGCGTTCAGGCTGGCTGGCGCCATGGCTTCGGTGAACACGGCGCTGATCGCGGTATTGGCCGGTACGCCGGTCAATGGGCCCGGATTTGTCGTGGCAGGAACCGTCAGGGAAACGCGGGGGCGCGTCGTGTCGGCAGTGATGCCGGTGGTGAAGCGCCAGACATAGGGACTGGCCATGGTCAGGCCGCTGGCCAGACTTTTTGCGTCGCTGACCGTGGCGGTGTAGTTTGTGGCGGGTGCCAAAGTGACTGTCGGCGCGAGTTCAAGGGTCGCCAGTTGCTGGCTTGCATCAAAGTTGACGTTGCCTGCGGGCGCGACACACGGCGCAGCGCAGCTCAGGGTGAAAGCGCCAGCGCCGGAGAGCGACACCGGCTCGCTGAAGGCAGCGGTGATCAGGGTTTGGTTGAGTGCGACACCGGTGGCGTCATTCACCGGTGTCACTGCAGTGACGGCTGGTGCCACGGCGGCGGGCACCGGCGTCACGACCGTGGCGCCCGAACCGAGGATGGGATCGCGTCCGCTGTCACCGCCGCCGCATCCTGCTACCAGGGCGCTCAGCAGGAGCGCTGTCAGCCACGGACGGTGGGTGGACTGGCTTGCATGTTGTTTCATTTGGAATTCCAGTCATGATGAGATGCGCATGAATGTTACGAAAATTCGCTACTTTTACGCATTTCTGGGCGCGATTATGGATGTGATACCTTGAAAAAAGTAATTTCTTGAAATTTTCAGCGTCATGTCCTACAAGTGATCAAAACACTAAATTTGATAAAAATGGAATTTGATACTTCAACTCATTCATTGCTGCCGAACCGTTGTTAATTTAGAACCACATGCAGCCGGCTCAAGGCATCAATGCACTCCAGCACCCGGCTGGTTCATTCCGTTGTCGATGGGGAGACAGCCAGCTTGCGTGGGGTTAGCAGATTAATGGTTCATGGCACTTCGCTTGACAGTTGTCTCAGCGACGCCTTATGCCTTGTCAGTTCAGGAAAGGACCAGGGACCGCATTACGGCCTGAACGGGCTCGTAACCATTTACAGTTGATTTTTGTGTCGGCTAGCGCACATGGTCCGGTCATTTTTGATGGCCGTTGGCCTGGGCAGTCGACCCCAGCAGACTGTGGTAAATCTGCTCGCTGGTGGCATAGCAGTTGCAAGCAGCCGCTTCCAGTCCGCTGCGGTCCAGGACGGTGATTTCGCCCCGGTGGTATTCGATCATTCCACTGCGCTGCAGCACACTGGCAGCGGCCGTGATGCCGACGCGGCGCATGCCCAGCATGTAGGCGAGAAACTCATGCGTCAGGTGAAAACTGTCCGAATGGGCGCGGTCCTGGCTCATCAGCAGCCAGCGCGCCAGGCGTTGGCCGATCAGGTGAAACCGCAGGCAGGCTGCAGAACTTGCCTGCTGGGCCATGAGGACATACACATAGCGGTTCAGAACGCGCCGCAGTGCCGTGCTGTGCGCCAGTTCACGCTTGAAGGGCGCCGTGGCGATGCGCCAGGCAGTGCCGTTCCCCTGCACCAGCGCATGCAGCGGCACGGTTGGCACGCCCAGCACCAGTTGCGCCCCCAACATGCCTTCACGGCCCACCATGCCCACTTCCACACCCCGGCTCCCGTCGACCTGTGCGACCAGCGAAATGTAGCCCTGCGTTGGAAAATAAACATGGCGGGTCGGTTTACCGGGTTCACACAGCACTTCGGACAGCGCCAGCTCGACGGGCTCGCACAGTGACAGGATCCGGCTGCGGTCGGCAACGGGAAGCAGTTCAATCAGGTGATTTTCGACAGCATTCATTCGGGCTTTCGGGGTGTTGCAGACCCTTCCGGGAAGGGGCAAATTCAAAGCCGCGCAGCTGACAAATGCAGTTCGATTCGGAGTGACCGAGTATGCCCTACGCCTACAAATTCTCACAAAAAACAGGCTGCGGGGTTTTTTCTGCCC
>JBBSRS010000104.1:0-8020 GCA_038242795.1 Burkholderiales bacterium | reverse complement strand
GCCATAGCGGCAACGCCTTCGAGTGGGCCAGCACGCCCGAGGAGCGCACCCGCCTGTGGACCGCGCGGCACAACGCCTACTTTGCGGCCATCCAGAGCAAGCCCGGCTGCCGGGCGATTTCGACCGACACCTGCGTGCCGATTTCACGCCTGGCCGACTGCCTGCTGGAGTCGGTGGCCGAAGCCGACGCCACCGGCATTCCCTACTTTCTGGTCGGCCATGTCGGCGACGGCAACTTCCACTTTGGTTACCTGATCGACCCCGACAAACCCGAGGAACGCGACACCGCCGAAGAACTGAACCACCAGCTGGTGGCCCGGGCGTTGCGGCTGGAAGGCACCTGCACCGGCGAGCACGGCATTGGACTGGGCAAGATGGACTTTTTGCTGAGCGAAACCGGCGATGGCGCGGTGGACATGATGCGCACCATCAAGCGCGCGCTGGACCCGAAGAACATCATGAACCCGGGCAAAATCTTTTCGCTGTAAAGGTAAGCTGATTTGTGCGACACCTGATTTATTTATCGTTTTTATCAGTTTAAATGTTGCATTTTGTCTTTTTCAAGACAAGAAGAAAAGCCTTTGACCGCTGCCAGGACCTGCCGTCGTGGCGTCGGTGCAGTGCATGGCTTTTCGGCCAGTGCACAGCCGCCGTATCGCGTTACGCTATTTAAAGCATAGCAATAAAACCCGGTACTGTGGCACTTTCAGGAAAGCCTGCTGAATGTCCGTTGGCACACGGCGTTGCGTGGGGGGTGTGAATCCCTGTCAAGATGCGTTCCGTTCCTGAACGCCTGACCTGACGCACTGTTGATGACACCTTTTCTGCTGCCCTTTGAAAAACAGCCCGCCTTTCGCGCAGGGCCGGTGCATGGGCCAATGACCCTGATGCGGCCATGACCACCGCTGAACTGGCCGCCGGCATCACGGCGCAGCAATTCAATGACAGCGTCAGGGCCGACGTGCCGCCGGGTGCCGTCAAGCGCAGGCTGGTCAATGGCTTGCTGATGCTGGTGCTGGCCTGCCTGGTGGGGGTGGGCGGGCTGGCCTGTCGAAGCATGCGGGCCGCTGCCGGTTCGGAACAGCGCGAAACACACAGCCGCACGGTCATGTTGCAGTTCGATGAGTTCTTGTCCAGCCTCAAGGACGCAGAGACCGGGCAGCGTGGCTTCCTCATCACCGGAGAGCCGGCGTACCTGGAGCCTTACCACGCGTCCGTGGGTGTCCTTATGGCCCGGCTTGAAAGCCTGCGCCTGCTGACGGCGGGCAACGACCGCCAGCAGCAGCGGATCGCCGCGCTCGTGCAGGTGCTCGGGGAAAAAATGGAAATCTTCAAGGCAACCATTGCCGTGCGCCAGACCCAGGGCCTGCTGGCGGCCAGCGAAGCGGTCATGGCGCTTGCCGGCAAGAAAAGCATGGACCGGCTCCGTGCGCTGGTGAGAGAAGCCAGGGACGAGGAAGCCGACAACCTGAAAATTCATGCGCTGCAAAGCGGCGCGGACAGCCGGCGCACGCTTCAAGCCGTGCTGCTTGGCGGCACGCTGGGCGCGCTGGCGCTGCTGCTGCTGTTTGTCTGCCTGCGCCGGGAACTGGCCACCCGCCACCAGGCCGAAAAGGAACTGCGGCACATCGCCTCGCAGTACCAGATGCTGTTCAACTCGATTGACGAAGCCTTTTGCATCGTTGAACTCATTTTTGACGACGGCAAGGTGCCCGTCGACTACCGGTTTCTGGAGGTCAACCCGGCCTTTGGCAAGCAGACCGGCATGTCGGACGCCACCGGCAGGCGAATGCTGGAACTGGTTCCCGACATGGAGGCGCAGTGGTTTGAACTCTATGGCAAGGTCGCCCTGACCGGCGAGCCGCACCGCTTCGTCAACGAAGCCAGGGCCATGGACGGCCGCTGGTTCGATGCCTACGCCTTCCGGCTGGGCGGGCCGGAAAGCGAGCGCGTGGCGATTCTTTTCCGGGACATTTCGGACCGGGTGAAAACCGAAGAAGCCATGCGCCAGAGCGAGTCGCGCTTTCGCGCGCTGTTTGACTGGGGGCCGATTGCCATTTTTTCCTCCGACGCTGCAGGGCGGCTGGAGGAATGCAACCGCGCCGCGCTGGAACTCTGGGGCGCCGAACCCGCGGTCGGCGAAGGCGACAGCACATTTTTCAAGACGCTGGGCATCCCTCTGTCTGACGGTGGGCTGGCGCCCACCCTGCAGTCGCGCACGGCCGAGGTGCTCAAAGGCAACATCCCCGGGGTTTATGACGAGGCATTTGTGGTTGAGCGGCCTGCCGCCCCGGACATGACGGTCGTCGCCCATGTCGTGCCACTGCTTGGCAAGACAGGCGAGATCACCGGCGCCCTCACCTGCTGCTATGACGTGACCGAGCGCGCCCGCCTGCAGCACGAAACCGCCGAACAGGCGCACGCCCTGATGGAACTGCACCGGCGCAAGGACGAGTTCCTGGCGATGCTCAGCCATGAGTTGCGCAACCCGCTGGCAGCGCTTTCCAATGCGGTGCAACTGCTGCGCCAGCCTGCGGATGCGGACCCGCTTCAGCAGCAAAGCCGATGCATCATGGAGCGCCAGCTCAAGCACCTGAAGCATCTGGTGGACGACCTGCTGGAAGTCTCGCGCATCACCACCGGCAACGTCCGGCTTCGCCTGGCGCAAGCCAGCCTGAAGAGCATCGTGGACAACGCCGTGGAGTCGGCCAGCCCCCTCATCGCGGAACACCGGCATGCGCTCACGGTGTCCATGCCGCAGGCGCCCGTGCTTGTGCAGGCCGATGCTGCGCGGCTCGAGCAGGTGCTGGTGAACCTGCTGGTCAATGCGGCCAAGTACACCCCCAGCGGCGGCAACCTCTGGCTGAGCGTTGAAAACGAGCCGGCGAATGCGCCGACGGCCAGCGGCGCGCAGGCGACCGAGCCCCGGGTGGCGATCCGGGTGCGCGATACCGGGGTGGGCATCGCGCCAGAGCTGCTGCCGCGCATCTTCGACCTGTTCACGCAGGCAGACCGTTCGCTGGACCGCTCGCAAGGCGGGCTGGGCATTGGCCTGAGCCTGGTGAAGCAACTGGTCGAACTGCATGGCGGCACGGTCACGGTGTCGAGCGCCCTGGGCCAGGGCAGCGAGTTTGTCGTTCGCCTGCCGCTCATGCAGGCGGCGACTGCTTCCGCAGCACCCGCCCCTGACAGCACCGCCCCGCTGCCTGCAAAGGCACCCCAGCGCGTCCTGGTGGTCGATGACAACATCGACGCGGCCCAGGGCCTGGCCACCTTGCTGGAGATGACCGGCCATGACAGCCGGGTGGCGCACGACGGCCCGGCGGCCGTGCAGGCGGCGATGGACTACCAGCCCGACGTGATCCTGCTCGACATCGGCTTGCCGGGGCTCGACGGCTACAAGGTGGCGCAGCAGATTCGCCAGCAGGATGGGCTTGGCAACGTGGTGCTGGTGGCGCTGACCGGTTATGGCCAGGCATCCGACGTGCAGCGCTCACAGGAGGCCGGCTTTGACCACCACCTGGTCAAGCCAGCCGATTTCAGCGAGATCGAGAAAATTCTGCTGGCGGTTGCCTGAAACGCATTCGCCCGGACTGTGCACCCGTTTTATGCATCAAAAATGCCTTTTACGCAGACTGGGCAAGCGCTGGCAGCTATTGATACAGGAGCAAACCCTGAACTGCCTGCATGCCGCAGTGCCAGGCACGGGGGCAGGGTGATTGACAGCGTGTCGGCCGGCCGGCGCTCCGATCAGTTCGAGGCGGCAGAAATCCGGCGCGGGGCCAGCAGCTCGCCATCGGGCAGGCCGAACACGGCGCCCACAGAGCGGGTTTCGGGCAGGACGTAGACCACCGCCGGCTGCACTCCGAACACCGGCTTGAGCCGCGCGTCATAGAACGCGGCAGGCACGTTGACGCAACCGTAGGAAATGCGGTTGTCGGCCGCCGTTGGCGTGGCCAGGCGCTGCAGCCGGCGGTCGGCCTTGTTGCTGGCGCGGACGCGGTGCATCGAGACCGCGGCGTCGTAGTCGATCCAGACAATGTCCTCGCCCTGCAGGTTGCGGCCCGGCTCGGACCTGAAGCGGCCCGCCGGCGTGGTGCGTTCGTCAGGCCGGATGTCCGACATCTTGCGCGTGCCGATGCCGGGCACCGAGTCGTCCCCCAGCGCCAGACCGAGCAGCACCGGTGACGAACCGCGCAGTCTGCCGGACGCGTCAAAGACGTGCAGCATGGCGGCCTTTTTGTCGATGATGGCAAAAGGCAACCCCTGGTGGTTGCCGGTGGTGCGGATCCACGCGGTCATCCGGGACACGTCCGGTCCTGCGGCCGTCGAAACCGCTGGAGAGGCTGCCCGCGATGGCTGTGGCATGCCGAGCAACGCCGCCAGGCTGGCGCAAAGCAGCGCCCCTGGCAGCATGCGCGCACAGTGGCTACAACGCGTTTTCAACGACAAGGCGACAGGGCAGGAGTTCATGGGAGGAAATGGTAAGTCATTGCCAGAACGTCGGAAACCTGCAGGGAAAAGAAGGGGCCCTCTCCTACGGCGCCATACGGCCACCTCTGAAACCCGATCAAAACTGCACTCCCTATAGTCAATACAGCTTGAACCGGAAGCTGATCGAAAACACGCCAAGCGTGTTGACCGCAAATTTTTTTCAGAAGGACAAGATTATGAAAAATCACATCAAATCGATTTCCCTCGGCGCCTTGATGGCACTGGCGATGGCCAGCGCATCCGCGCAGGCCCCCATGCCGGCAACGGGCGCATCGTCAGCTGCCACGGTGGGCGTGACACCGCAGGAAGCGTCAACCGCCCTCAAACAGGCCGTGCCGCGCAGTGACACCGCCACGGTTGTCCGCACCGCACCCTCACCCGCCCAGCGTGCCAGCGATGCCATGGGGAGCAACAACACCGCAGCCCCGGCCGCCACGACCAGCAACACCGCCAGCACGGCGCCCATGACCGGCACCGCACGCAACGGCACCATGGGAACGACCCGCGCAGCCCGCGCCGACCGCAACTGATTGCCGCAGTTCTTTTTGTTTCTTAAGTTTAAAAGGAGATTGTCATGAACATGAACACCAACGCCACCCCTTACACCGGCACCACCCCGTCCACCACAGGCTCCAGCAACATGGTGACCGGCCTGTTCCCCGACCGCGCCAGCGCCGAAGCTGCCTACAACGCTGCCCATACCCGCGGCTATTCAAAGGACGATGTCAACCTGGTGATGTCGGACGACACGCGCAAGCGCCACTTTGCGGACGACAACGTGATGGGCAAGGAAACCGAACTGGGCAACAAGGCCGCTGAAGGCGCCGGCATTGGTGGCGCCATCGGCGGCACCATTGGCGCCATCCTGGCGGGCATCGCCGCCGTGGGCACCAGCATCGCCCTGCCCGGCCTGGGCCTCGTGATTGCAGGCCCTCTGGCGGCGGCGGCGGCCGGTGCCGGCGCTGGCGCTGCCAGTGGCGGCCTGATCGGTGCCCTGATCGGCTGGAACATCCCCGAAGAGCGCGTCAAGGAGTACGAAGAAGGCGTCAAGAACGGCGGCATCCTGATGGGTGTGAAGACCCGCAATGACGAAGATGCGCTGCATTTTGAAAACGAGTGGAAGCAAAATGGCGGCCAGCATATCTACCGCTAAGCGTTGACAGCGTCGGAAAGCCCTGAAAGCAGGACTTTCCCGGACGGGTCCAGCGGCGTTCCTTGACGGGAACGCCGCTTTTTTCATGGCTGAACATGGGCGGTCCAAACCATTTCAACAATGATGATGTTTACTGCCACCGCAGCCGGGTTGATGGCCGTCTCTCTACAAAGCACAGATGGCTTGGGTGGCCGTTGGCTGTCAGGCCAATTGTCGAGGTGAAGGGAAATGTCTGGCACCGTGCGCAAGCCGGTCCGGCAACCCTGAACCCACCCTGCGGTCGTGGTGCAACGCGTTTTCAGCCATTGCGTCCACGCCAGGCGGACAGTCTAAAAATCAGCAATGCAGCGCGAACACGCCGCTTCAGGCGGCATGCCTGTACGGCTGCCAATTGGACGGCTGCTGGCCGAGCCGGTCGCCGACGATCTGCAACACCGCCGGGTTCCAGCCCATGCCGATGTGGCTGCCATTGATCTCGATGTCCTGCACCTGTCTGGCCGTTCGGGCATGGCGGCATGTTTCCCACGCCACGACGCCGTCGGAACGGCTGTAGATCGAGGTGGTGGGCAGCGGCGGCGGTGTCCGCAGGCGCTGACTCAGCGTCGGATCGATCGCGGCAGATGAGCCGCTGAGCATTCGAAACAGCCAGCCGACATTGGTGTGGTCAACCTTGGCATTGAACGGGGTGCCGATGGTGATGACCTGGCGCACCCGGGGTGCCAGCAACTTGCCCACTTCGCGGGCATACAGACCCCCCAGACTCCAGCCGATCAGGGTAGCCTTGCCTGGGTGCTCCCCCAGCACGTCGGCCGTGTGCCCCGCCAGATCTTCCAGCCAGCGGTCCAGGTCCCCCTGGGGACCCGTGTTGAACCCCCTGCCCCAGTCCAGCGTTTTGTAGCCCAGGGATTCGCAATAGTCGCGCAGCGGGGCAATGGCCGAACTGTCAGTGGCCAGGCCCGGAAAGATGATGACCGGGTGTCCGTCGCCCGGAGGCACCGTTTTCCCTGGCCTCACCCCATTGACCTTGAGCGCCAGGAACTCAAGCGCGGCGCGCCACGGTTCGGTTCCGAGAAGGCTCAGGGATGGACGGCAGATTTCAAGGTGGGCGGTGGAAGGCATGGCATGGGGGGCGCGGGCCTGAAGTTTCAGATGGGTTGATGGTCGGGCCTGCAGCAGCTTTCAAAACACAGGAATGACCCCCAGACGGCGTAGGCCTAAAGCCAGCCTGCCTGACATACCCGCCGCCTTGAGGCTGTCGTCCCGATGAGCCCCTCGCGCCATTCCGCCATGGAATGGCACGGTAACTTAATCACTGAAACTTTGTTACCGAGCGCGGAAAACATGCCTGTTCACAGCGCCGGACTTGTGGCTCTCCTGGGCGGCATTCAGGCGGTGCGGCGCAGGCGCTCGATCAGCCCGTTGATCTCGTCCAGCGACGAAAACTGGATGGCCAGTTCGCCCACCGCTTCGCGCTTGCCGTTGCGCTTGACCTGCTTTTTGATGCGCACATCGACAGCGGCCATCAGCAGGTCGGCGAGTTCTTCTTCCACCCGCAGGGTGTCGCGCGCCTTTTCATGGACGGCCTTGTTGGGTGTCAGCGAAAACTCGCTGCCGAGTTTCTTGACCAGGCTTTCGGCTTCGCGCACCGACAGCTTGCGGGCGCTGATCTGGTTGGCGGCGGTGATCTGCGTGGCCCGGTCCAGCGCCAGCAGCGCCCGGGCGTGGCCCATGTCCAGGTCGCCGGCCATCAGCATGGTCTGCACCGGATCGGCCAGGTTCAGCAGGCGCAGCAGGTTGGAGGCGGCGCTGCGCGAGCGGCCCACGGCTTGGGCTGCAAGCTCATGCGTCATGCCGAACTCCTTCACCAGGCGCTGCAGGCCCTGCGCTTCTTCCAGCGGGTTGAGGTCTTCGCGCTGGATGTTTTCAATCAGCGACATGGCGGCCGCCGACTCGTCGGGCACGTCGCGGATCAGCACCGGCAGGCTGTCGAGCCCGGCCAGCCGCGCCGCCCGGAAGCGCCGCTCGCCGGCGATGATCTCGTACTTGCCGCTGTTGCTCCCACTCTTGAGACGCCGCACCAGGATCGGCTGCATGATGCCCTGGACCTTGATGGATTCGGCGAGTTCGTACAGCGCGCCCTCGTCCATGCGGGTGCGCGGCTGGTACTGGCCCGGCACCAGGTCGTCGAGCCGCAGCGAAGCCGGCAGCCCGGGGCTGCTGGCCGCGGTCAACGCATCGGCGGCCTCGGGCGAGTCATCGACCTTGGGGCCAAGCAGGGCTTCGAGTCCGCGACCCAGGCCTTTTTGTTTTTTGGTGACCATGGCGTTTGTCTTGTCTTTCTTTGAATCGGTAGAAACGGTTGGCGCGGTCGGG
>JBBSRS010000103.1:0-8027 GCA_038242795.1 Burkholderiales bacterium | reverse complement strand
TCAAACGCATGCAGCGCATGCTGCTCGTCCTGCATGGCTGAAATCACAACCGCCTCTGCCAGGGGGCGCACGATCTTTAGATGCTCGATCAGGGAAAAGCCCGTGCCGTCGCCCAGGTTCAGGTCCACCAGCATGACATCAAACTCATACTGGCTGATCAGGCGGCGGCCTTCCCTGACACTGCTGCCCTGCCCCACCAAATCGATGCGCAGATCGGCCAGGAGCTCGTTCGCAATCACGCGGCTCATGTTGGCATCGTCATCGATCAGGATTACCCGCACGGGCTTGTCAGTCTGGCCGGTGAGAAAGCCTGGCCACATTCCAGGAATGCGGCTGTGGGGGCCAAGATGCTGGTTTGCGGGCTTCGAGCTGGCTGTTGTTAAAAAAGGTGACATCGCTTTAAAAACTCTTTCTTTCGAGATGCATCGCATGAGCAACGCTTACACATTCATTGGGTTTGTGAGGGCTTTGGCAACAGCCTCTTGTTGCGCCTCGCTTGACCTAAAAGCCACTGATCTGGGGCTTTTTCAGACCTTGCTGCAGTTATTGCTTGCGCTGGTCGAATTTACTTTTAGGGCGCCTGCGATGCAACATGTAAGTCCAAACATAGTAACTATGCGTGACAAATCACATGCTTTTATGTGAGCAACATCTTGTGAAGGCTCGAATCCAAATCCAAATTCAGATCCAAATGCATCGCTTTTTCAAGCTCTTGACGCTCGGGTGCTGTGACGCTCAATCCTCTGGGCTACCAAAAGAACTTCATACATGCGGCATAAACCAGTCCAATTTTTCTGCCGCACGTTGTTGTCACAAATGCTGTGATGGACTGGTCCCGGTTCCATGGGGTGAATGATTCAAGACACTGACCCATACTCATGGCAACCCAAACTATCACAGGAATTCATGGGCATCTGGCAACCACATCTTGAGGATGTTCAACATGCGGCTGAAGTGTCCAAAACCAAACTGTTTCACACAACACAAGACAGTGCTTGAGGTGATCGCTGCACGATCGCTGTGAGGTGGCTTCACAAAACTTTCTGCCTATGCTTTAAAGATTGTCACAATAGATTAAATAATAGTGGCAATAAAAAAATCGTTTGTCACCATCTCTAATACCATCCAAGTTAAAGATGCAGTCATGCCCCGCCTGAACCAGAAAAAACCTGCCATGGACAGCCAGGAACCGTCAAACTGCACCACCCAGACCGAGTTGGCCGAGGAAAACAGGGTTCGCCATGCCCTCATTGAAGCGGTGTTATCACACCGCCTGCCGCCAGGCACCCGGCTGGTTGAAACCCGGCTGTGCGAAGCTTTCGGTGTTAACCGCTCGCTGCTGCGTCGAGTGTTTGTGCGTCTGGGGGGCGACAGGATCATCGAACTCCAGCACAACAAAGGCGCGATCATTGCGCAGCCGCTTCCTGAAGAAATGCGTCAGGTCCTTGAGGCCCGACAGTTGATTGAAAACGGCATCCTTCGCGCGCTTGGCAAGAAAGCCAGGCCAGAGGCCATGGCCACCCTGCGCGAGTTGGTCAACCAGGAGCAGGCGGCGTATCAGGAAGGCGATTGGTCCAAATGGGTACGACTTTCTGGTGAGTACCACCTGCAGATGGCACGGTTGCTGGGCAACACGGAGTTGGAAGACATTTTGCGCAGCCTGGTTGCCCGTACCACGCTGACATTTGCGCTGCATTACTCGCTGGGCAGCAACATCTGCTCATTTCACGAGCACAACGACATTCTTCAGGCGCTCGAAAGCGGAGACAGTGAATACGCCTGTGCTTTGATGGACGCGCACCTGCACGGTGTCGAGGCCAAGCTGCAACGTGGTGCCAGCCCGTCAAAGATTGACTTCCTTGCACTTTTTTCTCAGCCGACCTGAGTGACTCACATGTCCACACACACTCCTGCCGCTTCGTCAGGCCTGGGCGTTGCCCTGGGTCTGGCCTTGTCGCCACTGGTTGCACTGGGGTTTTCACGCTTCGCTTATGCCTTGCTGCTGCCACCCATGCAGGCCGAGTTTGCCTGGAGCTTTGTGAAGGCCGGTGCGCTCAACACCAGCAATGCCATCGGCTACCTCGTCGGTGCCCTGCTGGCCTCATGGCTGGGCAACCGCTTTGGCCAACTCAAGGTTTTTACCTGGGCCATGGTAGGCAGCGCTTTGGCGCTGATAGCCACCGCTTGGCCGTCCAGTTTTTCACTGCTGCTGGCAGTGCGTGCCGCTGGCGGTCTGACAACGGCCGTCGCCTTTGTGATTGGCGCGGCCTTGGTGACCAACGCAATGCCTGGCCGCGTGGCGACGTCCTTGTCAATTTATTTTGCTGGCTCGGGATTGGGCGTGGTCCTTGCCGGTGCGCTCATCCCACTGGCGCAAGGCGGCAGCGAAACGCTTGACTGGCGGCAAGCCTGGCTGGTCATGGGCTTGGCGTCTCTGGCAGCCTCCGCGCTGGCATGGCAGGCGGCGCGCCTGGCCATTCGCCATTGCCCCGCGAGGCCGCCCACGCTTTCCATGCCGGTGTGGGGAGCGCTGTGGCCGAGTTTGCTGGCCAACCTGATGTATGGCGCAGGCTATGTTGGCTACATGACCTTCATGATTGCGCTCCTCAAAAAGTTGGGCTTTGGCGCTACGCTGACCATGGTGTTTTTTGTCCTGATCGGTGGTGCCTCCATGCTGGCCAGTCCACTGTGGGGACGGCTGCTGACGCAGCTCAAGACCGGACAGGGTTTCGCGCTGGTGTGCTTGCTGGTGGCCATTGGCACGACTCCGGCGTTGATCTGGCCGCACGCCTGGGCCGTCATTGGCTCGGCACTGATTTTCGGCGCCAGCTTCATGGCGGGGCCTGCTGCCGTCAGCGTGGTGGCCCAAAGGGTGCTCCCTTTGTCCTCGCTGACGTGGGGACTGGCCTTGCTGACGGCCAGCTTTTCGCTGGGCCAGTCCATAGGACCGCTGCTGGGCGGATGGATTTCAGACCTGACGGGCTCCCTTAGCGCAGGACTGTGGCTAGGCCCTGCGTTGCTCTTGGTAGGCGCCGTTTCTTCCCTGTGGCAGCGTTCACAACGCCTGCCATAGCACCTGGCCTTGTCGGCGAGTCCCAATTCGCTAATCTTTGTTTTGCTTCGGTTGGCGAATTTCTCCCAATTACGCTGGTACGGCTGGATGGGGGCAGGTCCTTCTACGCAAATGGGTATGCGAGTTAGTGGATCACAGCTTTGTACTCAAAAAATTCAATTTCCAAGTGTCAGGCCACGCCATGATTTAGAGAATTCAAATTGTGAAATGTTTATAGCTTTTCTTGGTTATTACCAAAATTCTTATTGATGCAGCTACAAAAGATTCAACTTTGTAAGACTCGGTCAAGACGCTCCGAACAGTGCTTCCAGATCGACTGCTTCGGTTGAACTGTCGAGTTTCAGGCTGCTTTCAATGTGCTTGAGGTGCTCGAGCATCAGGCGTTCGGCACGGGGTGCATCGCGTTTGGCCACCGCATCAATGATCTCGGAATGTTCATCAGCTCGGCAGCTTGAAGCGGTCGGTGCATCATACAAAATGATAATCAGGCAAGTCAGGGTGGACAGCTCGCGCATGCTGCGCGTCAAGGCCGCATTGCCTGCCAATTCAGCCACCAGCTGGTGGAATTCCCCCGTCAGGCGTACCATTGCCCGCTTGTCGTCACGCCGCCGCGCATCGAGTTCCAGTTCTTGGTGCTGACGCAGGCGTGCCACTTTATCGCTTGTCAGCGTGAGGATCAGGCGGCGCAGCAGCGCCGGCTCTATCAGCCGCCTGGCCTCAAAAACATCCAGGGCTTGCTCCGGCGATGGCTGGGCGACAAAAGCGCCGCGCTGCGGAAACAGGTTGACGATCTGTTCATGGGCCAGGCGCCCCAGCACTTCGCGCACCCGCGCCCGGCTCACACCAAAGATGGTGGCCAGCCGGTCTTCCCCCAACTTGGTGCCCGGATGCAGCCGGTGCTCGACGATGGCGCCGTAAATTTTTTCATAAATACCATCATTGGCAGTTTCACGCTCAAGATGAACCGCGGGGATTGTTTTTAGCGCTGTGCGGGCCATAAGTTGACAGTGGGTTGGAGGCAGTTGGCAGGATCCGGATGGCACAGGATTTCGGCAGACGGTTCAGGCATAACGCCATGAAAACCCGAATCTTATCAAGCCGCTGAAAATCAATAAAAACGCCTTCAGCGCCAGCTATAGAGTTGGCCCCATCCCTGCACCCCGGCCGGATCGACACCGATCTGTCGCAGCATGCCCCAGATCGTGGTGCTGACAGTGTCAAGCAATGGAATACCAAGGCTGGCTTCAATCTCTTCAGCCAAGCCGGCGGCGTGCAGGTTGGTGCAGAACGTGGTGATGGCCTCGGGGTTCGCTGCGGAAACTTCCATCATCAACCCGCGCAGCGTGGCCGTTTCGACCAACGCGAAGTCATGGTTGACACTGATGTTCAAGTGGCGTTCCGCCACTACCTCAATACCCAGCGTGCGGTAGTTGTCAATGATGCGCTGCTGCACATCGGCGGTGTATGGGGTCACCAATGCCAGCTTCCTGATGCCGCGCAGCGTCAACAACTCATTCAGCGCCAGCACCGCCGTGGTAGCCGGGATGCCGGTGTGCTGGTGAATACGCTCACACAGCCGAATATCTGCCTCAAAGCCCAGCCAGCCGGAAGACGTGCCGCTCCAGCCAATCACATCAACCTTGGCGTCAGCCAGTAGTTCAGCCGCTGCCAGGATCTTGCTGTCATCGAATTGGCCTAAAGCTTGCGCCTTCAAGGAGATTTCTGTCACCTTGAAACGCGAAAAATGGGCACTCATGCCAGAAATTCCCGCGACGATAGCACTGGTCAGCGGCTCGAGTGCCGTATTGGACGAAGGGGTCAGCACGCCGAGGCGGACGGTTGGGGTCATGGTAGCTCCTGATTAAAAGAATGAATCGGAATTTGACAGCTTTATTTTCAGTGATTTTCACTAAAATTGTCGACATTAGTGTAAACACCAATCCCAAAACGAATGCAATCGACGACAGTTATTGCATTGTTGATTGCCCAAATGCTTTAAAGCGGGCCCGGAATTTGCTGAGTCTCTCATTACCTTTTATCAAAAATGACAATGCACCAAAATATGTTTCGCAGAGTTTTGTCAACAGTAATGTTTGCACCAAATATGGAAAAAGTACACCTTTTCAGTGCATTGGCAGTACAGTCATGAGCGCTGCACTTTTCGACCTGGTCATCCGTCAAGCGCGCATTGCCACAGCAAGTGACACCTATGAGGCAGATATCGCAGTGCATCAGGGGCGAATCGTCCAACTGGGCACTGATCTGGCGCCCGGCGACAGGGAAATCAATGCTGCCGGTCGCACTGTCACCCCGGGCGGTGTCGATGCGCATTGCCACCTCGACCAGCCAATGCCCCCGCCGGTACGCATGGCCGATGACTTCAACACCGGGACGCGTGCAGCGGCTTGCGGTGGCACGACCACTGTGATTTCATTTGCCGCGCAGGAAAAAGGCCAGTCGTTGCGGGCGGCAGTGGACGATTACCATCGGCGGGCCAATGGAAGTGCCCACATCGACTATTCCTTTCACCTCATCGTCAGCGATCCAACCCCACAGGTGCTGAAAGAGGAATTACCGGCGCTGATTGCCGAGGGCTACACCTCGTTCAAGATCTACATGACTTATGACGACCTCAAGCTCGACGACGGCCAGATTCTTGATGTGCTCGATGTGGCGCGCCAGCACGGCGCAATGGCCATGGTCCACGCCGAGAACGCCGACTGCATCGAATGGCTGACCAAGCGGCTTGAAGCCCATGGGCGCACCGCGCCGCGCTTTCATGCCCATGCCCGGCCAATGCTGGTGGAGCGCGAAGCCACGCACCGGGCAATTGCGCTGGCCGAACTGGTGGATGTGCCGATCCTGATCGTTCATGTTTCTGGCCGTGAAGCGATAGAGCAGATCCGCTGGGCGCGCAGCCATGGGCTCCAGGTGTTTGCGGAAACTTGTCCACAGTACCTGTTCCTGACCGCTGAAGATCTGGGAATTGATGACAGCTACCAGGGTGCGCGCTGCATTTGCAGCCCACCGCCGCGTGACAAGGCAAATCAAGAAGTGATCTGGAACGGTCTCAACGATGGCCTGTTCACGGTATTTTCGTCCGACCATGCGCCCTTCAACTACGACGGTGTCGATGGCAAGAAGCCTGGTGGCAGCGAGGTCGGATTCAACCATATTCCCAATGGTCTGGCGGGCATCGAAACACGCATGGCCCTGCTGTATTCTGAGGGCGTACTCGGCGGACGCATCAGCCTGCAAAAATTTGTAGAACTCACGGCCACCAATCCTGCAAAGGCCTATGGCCTGCACCCGCGCAAGGGAGCCATTGCCATCGGATCAGATGCCGACTTGGTGATCTGGGATGAACGCGAATTTGTGTTGCGCAATACGCAACTGCACCATGCGGTAGACCATACGCCCTATGAGGGCATGACCTTGAGAGCCTGGCCTGGCCTCACGCTGTCGCGCGGCGAGGTGCTGTGGGATGGGCGTGAATTTCATGGACGCACCGGTCGGGGAAATTTCCTCAGCCGGGGCGTGCCCTCATTGATGCCGCGTCGACCAGGAGGAGCTGCATGAAGTTGTTGCTCATCAATCCGAATATCTCGGACAGCGTGTCGGCATTGATCCGAAGCGAGGCTGAGCGCAGTGCATCGCCAGACACACACATCGAGGTGCTGACGGCGCCGTTTGGTGTGGCCTACATCGAGACCCGTTTCGAAGCGATGATAGGTAGCTACGCCGCAGCGCAGCTGGCTGCCGAGCACCATGCGCACTACGACGCCGTGGTGGTTGCAGCGTTCGGCGATCCTGGTTTGACGGCCTTGCGCGAGGTGCTTCCGATTCCGGTGATAGGCCTGACCGACGCAGCGCTGGCCAGCGCCTGCCTGCTGGGACAGCGCATTTCCATCATTGCCATTTCACAGCGTATCCAGGCTTGGTACCGCGAAGTGGTCGAGTCTTACGGGCTGGGCTCGCGGCTGGCCAGCATCCGTGCACTGGACCGGCCACTGGCCAGTATTGGCGCTGTGCAGGATGAGCATGCGAAGGCCCTGCAGGCCTTGGCTGAACACGCGGTCGACGAGGACGGCGCGGACGTGATCGTCCTGGCTGGCGCACCACTTGCTGGACTGGCTCGGCTGCTCAAGGGCCGACTGCCGGTACCGGTGGTCGATGGCGTGTCCAGCGCGGTGCGGCAGGCTGAAACCCTGGTGACGCTGCAGCCCGGCATGGCCCAGCGCGGCAGTTTTTCACCGCCACCACTCAAACCACACCATGGCCTGCCACCGGCCATTGCCCGGCTGCTGGACCGCACCCGCTGATTTTTAAATTCCATTTCATTTCATTCCACCAAAGCCCGCAATGAACTTTCGTTCCGGATTCAAATTTTGCATGGCATCCAAATTCAAGGCTGATGAGCAGCATCGATTGGAGCTATGAAAAAACAAGTCAAAGGCAGCGGTACACCGCCACAGATCTAACCAAACTTGAAATGATTTTTTCTTAGCTGGATTGCTCGTACTGCATTGAGAGTGACAGATATGAACTTTGCTAATTCAGCACTCTTAAGTAAGCCGCACAGGTGGATTGCCTGTAATTTTTCTCAGCTGTTGCCGCATTGGATTTGGCCGGCGACAGTTGAATCCCGTTTTTTAACCGCAACCGAAAAAGGAGTTTCTATATGTACCGTCTTACCAAAACCTTCGCTGCACTGACATTGGCTCTGGGCGTGACTGCTGCAGCAAGCGCGCAGGAACGCATCACCTTCAAGGTGGTTGGCCAGCCAGCCGCCACTGGCCTTATCCAGAAAAACAAAGAAAAACCATTTTTCGATAATTTCGCCAAAAACACAGGCCTGCCCATTGATGCCGAATACAAATCCATTGACACTTTGGGTATCAAGGACACGGAGCAGTTACGTGTTTTGAAGGCGGGCTTGTTTGACATCGTATCG
>JBBSRS010000102.1:0-8045 GCA_038242795.1 Burkholderiales bacterium | reverse complement strand
GGCGCGTGTCACATCTGCGTCAACAGCTATTGAAAAAGTAGCAAAGTCCGCGTCGGTCGCCTTCCGCGACCAGTTCATTCTGGTGGCCGATGACAACGCCATCAACCTCAAGGTCGCGCTGGCGATGCTGGCCAAACTGGGCTACGAGGCTGACACTGTGGTCAATGGCCGTGAAGCGGTGGAGCGGGTCGATGCGTCGCTGCGCCCTGGCCCGGGTGGCCCGCCGCGCCAGTACGCCGCCATCCTGATGGATGCCAACATGCCGGTGATGGATGGCTTTGAAGCCGCGCGCCTGATTCTGGCCACGCACGGCGCGTCGGCGCCGCCGCTCATCGCGCTGACCGCCTCGGTGCTCGAAGAGGACCGTCAGCGCTGCCTGCAGGCCGGGATGGTCGGCTTTTTGCCCAAGCCATTGCGCATGGACGAGCTGTCCGAGGCGCTGGCGCGTTACGCCCGGCAGCCAGGGCAGCAAACTGCCGCAGAACCTGTTGTTTCTGACGCCCTGCGTGCCGTTCAGGAAATGCCCCAGGGTCTGGCGCCGGAAGCCCTGCTGATGGACTGGAGCCGTCTCGAGCAGTTCCGGGAGTTTGACGATGAAGACCTCAGCATGACACGCGAAGTGGTGGCGCTGTTCATCACCGAGATGCCGCAGCGTACCGACGCTATTCGCTGCGCCCTGGCCACTGGCGACAGTGCCGTGCTGTCACAGGCCGCGCACGCGCTCAAGGGCGCGGCGTCCAATGTGGGCGCGCAAGTCCTGAGCGATGCCTGCGCAGCCTTGGAGCATTCCTGCCTGCAGGGCCCGTGGCCTGCGGATGCGGCCGTTCGGGTGGCAGGGCTGTTGGCCTTGGCTGACAGGACCCGCCAGTTGCTTGAGGACTGGCCCGCCGCGCAGGCCGTTGTCTAGGCGGCCTGCGAACGCCCTGCGTTCAGCGCCTGGTACAGCGGCCTGAAGTCGGGCTGGGTCAGTGCCCGCAGCGTGTCAAAGCTGTCGATCACGAAATACTGCTGCTGGTAGGTGTCGATCTTGTAGCTTGACGCCATGCAGCGCAGCAGGTCGGCCGTGTCGCGCAGCGGCGTGCGCCGGGGCTGGTCCGACTGCACGCAGTGGGCCAGCTCGCCCGGGCTGCTCAGCAGCCCCGCGCCGTAAGCCCGCACCTGGCCGCCGGCCCGCTCGTCGCGCATCAGGCCGAACTCGATCGTGTACCAGTACAGCCGGGACAGCATCTCGACCGCGCCGGGCACCGGCTCCGGCCCGTGTTCCAGCGCATGGGCCTTCAGCGCGCCTTCGCCGTAGGCCTGGATGTGGTCGGCGTAGCGCTGCTCGAACAGCAAGGGCACATGGCCGAACAGGTCGTGGAACAGGTCCGGCTCGACGATGTAGTCAAACTCGGCCGGCGTGCGGATCCAGTCGGTCACCGGAAACTTGCGCGCCGCCAGCAGGCTGAAGAAGGGCACCTCGGGAATCAGCCCCGGCACGCCGACCAGCTGCCAGCCGGTCGCCGGCAGCAGCCGCGCGTTGATGTCCTCGAAGCGCGGAATCGCGTCGCTGGCGCCCAGGTGCGGCAATGCGTCGATGAAGGCGCTGCAGGCCAGCCCCGGCAGCAGCGCCGACTGCCGCGCATACAGGCGGCGGTAGGTGTCGTGGTGCGCGTCGGTGTAGGCCGCATAGTCCTGCGCGCAGGTGTAGTCGCTGCCGGCGCGGCTGTAATCGCCGCGCGGTGGGCGTTCCGAGCCGCCGTAGGAGGTGGCCCCCACGCTCCCCACTTCGTGTGGTTCGCTGCCCCCCGAGGGGGCCGCTGCGCCTGCAGTCCGGCAAAGCCGGTCCTGCGGCCCCGGCTGGTCTGGAGCGGGCACTTTTGCAGCCCCCGCGCTTTGCGCTGCGCGTGGTTCGCCGCCCGGCATCATGCTTTTTCCAGCACGCCGCGGCGCATCTGGTCGAGCTCGATGCTTTCAAACAGCGCCTTGAAGTTACCCTCGCCAAAGCCCTGGTTGCCCTTGCGCTGGATGAACTCGAAAAAGATCGGCCCGAGCTGGTTCTCGCTGAAGATCTGCAGCAGCAGGTCGCCCGGCTTGCCGTCCACCAGGATGTTGCGCGCCTGCAGCGCCGCCACGTCCTCGCCATGGCCCGGAATGCGCGCATCGAGCAGTTCGTAATAGGTGTCGCCGGTGTTCAGGAGCTTCATGCCGGCGAACTGCAGCGCATCCACGGTCGCCGGCAGGTCGTCCGAACCCAGCGCGATGTGCTGGATGCCTTCGCCCTGGTAGCTGTCCAGGTATTCCTGGATCTGGCCGGCTTTTTCGTTGCCTTCCTCGTTGATGGGAATGCGGATCTTGCCGCAGGGGCTGGTCATGGCCTTGCTTTTCACGCCGGTGGACTGGCCTTCGATGTCGAAGTAGCGCACCTCGCGGAAGTTGAACAGCCGCTCGTAAAAGCCCGCCCATTCCGCCATGCGGCCCCGGTGCACGTTGTGCGTCAGGTGGTCGATGTAGGTCAGGCCGTGGCCGGCCGGGTTCAGCTCGGCGCCCGGCAGGGGCTCGAAGTCGACGTCGTAAAAGCCGATGTTGCCGATGTCCCCCGGCTGGGCGCCGTTCTTGCCGCGCCATTTGTCGATGAAATAGACGATCGAGTCGCCAATGCCCTTGATCGCCGGAATGTGCAGCTCGCCCGGCGCCGAGGTGTTGGCATAGCCCCAGGCCCCGAGTGAAATGGCGCGCTCGTAGGCGAATTTGGCGTCCTGCACCCGGAAGGCGATGGCACACACGCTGGGGCCATGCTGGCGCGCAAAGCGCTGGGCGAACGAGTCGGGTTCGGCATTCAGGATGAAGTTAATGCCCCCCTGGCGGTACAGCAGCACATTCTTGTGCCGGTGCCGGGCGATCGCCCTGAAGCCCATGCGCTCGAACACCGCGCCCATGGCCTTCGGGTCGGGCGCGGCGTATTCGATGAATTCAAAGCCGTCGGTGCCCATCGGGTTGTCCCAGGTCGCGTCAGCGGGGGCGGCCTGGGTGGAAAGAGGCTGGTTCATGGTTGTCTCCGTTGTTGGTGCGTCTACTCTAGGCGAACAGGCGGTATGGATTCATGCAAAGCAAGGCATGCACCTTCTGCTTCGCGCAGGAAAGCTGCAAAATAAACCCGATGCAGACACTTGACAAGCTTGACCGGCAGATTTTGCGCAGCCTTCAGGCCGATGGCCGCGCCACCTACGACCAGCTGGCCGCAGAGATCGGCCTGTCGCCCAGCGCGGTGCTTCGGCGTGTGAAAAGGCTGGAGGAAACCCGCGTGATCGACCGCTACGTGGCGCTGGTCAAGCCCGAATCGGTCGGGCTGGGGCTGACCGCCTACATCACGGTGCGGCTTGAAAAGCACCTGGAAAGCCACAAGCGCAACCCGATGGACCTGTTTCGCGCCAGCGTGCAAACCTGGCCCGAGGTGGTCGAATGCGCGGCGCTGACCGGCGAGATGGACTATCTGCTGCGCGTGCTGGTGGCCGACATGGCGCACTACAGCCGCTTCATCATGGACACGCTGCTCAAGCACGCCAGCGTGCAGGACTGCAAGACCAGCTTCGTGCTGGACCGGGTCAAGTCCACCACCGCTGTTCCCTTGTGACGTGGTTGACGGAATTGTCGGCCGCGTCAGGCGCGTCCTGCCGTTGCCCGCCCGGCGAATCGAAATGACGTTGCTGCACTGCAACATTTTGTGTCGGTAGTATTACCTAGCCTGAACTGGACTGCGACCTGTCTTAGCTACTATTTTTATAGCTATTGATATAATATCTGCTTGCGCAAAGTCAAGATTTCATCAATATTTTGGGTTCTTCCGGTACTGCAGGTCTTTACCTTGCCGGTACATGGTGCCTAGGGATAACCCTTATATTTGGGCCATGGTTCATCCCGGCACACTTTTAAAAGCGTCTTTCATGGCGAGCAGGGCGTTTTTTCGCTCGCCAGCACAAGGGCGCGCGCCTTGCCTCCCGGCGGCAGACGCCATCCCGTCGGTGGTGGTGCCCATCCGCTCGATAGGTCCCCGCCACACCGAACGCATCACCGCACACCTGCTGGCGCTTGAGCCCCAGGACCGCTACCTGCGCTTTGGCTATTCGGCCAACGACGAGCAAATCCGGCGCTATGTCGCGGGGCTCAATTTCGAGCGTGACGAGATCTTCGGGATCTACAATCGCAAGCTCGACCTGATCGCCATGGCGCACTTGGCCTTTTCCACCGATCCCGAACTCCAGAGCTGTGCAGAATTCGGCGTGTCCGTGCTGGCGCATGCGCGCGGCCGGGGTTATGGCGCGCGGCTGTTTGACCGGGCCGTGATGCATTCGCGCAATGAAGGCGCGCAGATGATGTTCATTCATGCGCTGAGCGAAAACACCGCCATGCTCAACATCGCCCGCAAGGCCGGCGCCACGGTCCAGCGGGACGGTTCGGAAAGCGAAGCCTACCTCAAGGTGCCTCCGGCCGACCTGGACTCGCGCGTGAGCGAGATGCTCGACGAGCAGATCGCGCAAACCGACTACCGGCTCAAGGTCCAAGCCAAGAAGTTCTGGGATTTTCTGGCGCTGCTGCAGGACGTCCGGCGCGGCGTGCGCCAGCTGTAGCCCCACACGTTGCGCTGCGCGGGGTTCGCTACCCTGGTGAAATGCGTTGCGCCTGCATTCCCGCGGGGCCGTTTGCGGACTTCACCGCCGTTTCAATCGCAGCCTTCAGTTACCCAAACTTGCGGACCGTCAAAAAATTTCGGCTATCCTAGACCGCTTCTCCACTACCGACCGCCCTTACGTGTCCGATGTTCCTCCCAGTCGGTCTTCCAAGATGGAAGACAAGCGCGGCTTTTTGCAAAAGCTTGCGGAAATGCTCCACCCCGGTCCTGACTCCAAAGATGAGCTGATCGAAACACTGGTGGAAGCCCAGGACAACGATGTCATTGGCCAGCAAAGCCGGGAAATGCTGGAAGGTGTCATCCGCATGGCCGACATGACGGCCGGCGATGTGATGGTGGCCGCACCGCGCATGGACCTGGTGAACATCGACGCGCCGTTCGACGAACTGCTGCACCTGATCATCGACACCGCGCATTCCCGCTTCCCGGTCTACGAGGATGAAAAGGAAAACATCATCGGCATCCTGATGGCCAAGGACTTGCTGAAACTGCAGCGCGCCCCCGAACTCAACATCCGCGCACTGTTGCGCCCGGCGGTGTTCGTGCCCGAAAGCAAAGGCTTGAACGAACTGCTGCGCGAATTCCGCGTCAACCACAACCACCTGGCCGTCGTCATCGACGAGTTCGGCCGCGTCGCCGGCCTGATCACCATCGAGGATGTGCTGGAGCAGATCGTCGGCGAGATCGAGGATGAATTCGACATCGAAGAGGACGCCGGCGACATTTTTGCCCTGACCGACCACACCTACCGCGTGAGCGGCGACACGGCGGTCGAGCGGGTCAACGAGTCGTTTGAGGTGCTGCTGCCGGAAACCGACTTCGAGACCATCGGCGGCCTGGTCGCCCACGAGATGGGCCATGTGCCCAAGCGCGGCGAACACTACGCGCTGGCCGGGCTGCAGTTCACCGTGCTGCACACCAAGGGCGGCGCGGTGCGCTGGTTCAAGGTGTCGCCAGCGGCCGTCGCAGCCGTCCCGGCAAGCGACGCGCCGTGACCCGGTTGGTGCGCAGTCTGCAGCCGTCGGGCGCATGAGGTCTTTGGCGGCCCAACGCTTTGGCACGCCAGGCATCCGGCGCATCGCCCCGCCGGCTGTGAACCGGCTGTCATGGCTTCAACTGGCCATCGTCCTGGTGGCCGGTGGTTTGCATGCCGCCAGCATGGCCTGGCCTTTTCCGTGGGGCGCGTCCGTGCTGGGCCTGGTTCCGGGACAGCCCGCGGGCTGGCTGCAGTTGCTGGCGCTGGCGCTGCTGGCCGGGCAACTCGATGGCACCGAAAACTGGCGGCGCGGCGCCGGGCTGGGCGGCCTGTTTGCCCTGGCCATGCAGTGCGCCACCTCCTGGTGGCTGTTCATTTCGCTGCATGTGTACGGCGGACTGGCCGCGCCGCTGACGGTGTTGGCGATTGTGCTGCTGTTTGCGTTGCTGGGGCTTTACTATGCTGCCGCTTCTGCACTGTTTGTGGCTTTTGCGCCCGTCCAGACGGCATGGCGTGCTCTGTTTTTTGCAGCGATGTGGCTGCTGGCCGAACTTGCCCGGGTCAAGTTTTTCACCGGCTTTCCGTGGGGCGAGGGCGGCTATGCGCATGTGGACGGCTGGGCCAGGCCGCTGGCCGCGTGGGTCGGCGTGCATGGCCTGACCTTCATCGCGGCGTCGGTCGCTGCCTGGCTGGCGTTCTGCCTGCTGGCGCCCCGGACGCGCTGGCGTTCGGCGCGGGCCGGTGTGCTGGCCAGCGCCGCCGTTGCCTGGCTGCCGGTGTTCAATGTCGGCGATGTCGAACCGGATGCGGCGCTGGTCCAGCCGATGTCGGTCACGTTACTGCAGGGAAATATTCCGCAGGACGAAAAATTCGTCCGGGGCACTGGCGTGGACACGGCGCTGCGCTGGTATGGCGAGCAACTGCAAAACGCAAAAAGCGCGCTGGTGGTTGCGCCCGAGACGGCGCTGCCGATGCTGCCGCAGCAACTGCCCGAGGGTTACTGGCAGGCGCTGCAGGCGCGTTTTTCCAGTGGCGACCAAGCCGCGCTGATCGGCCTGCCGCTGGGCGATTTCAACACCGGCTACTCCAATTCGGTGCTCGGTTTCAAGCCCGCGCCCGCTGGCCAGCCGGTCCCGCTGGCGCCACCCGCGCCTTACCGCTACGACAAGCACCACCTGGTGCCTTTCGGCGAGGTCATTCCGACCGGTTTTCACTGGTTCATCCAGCTGATGCACATTCCGCTGGGCGACTTCAACCGGGGCGCCGTCGGCCAGCCGTCGTTTGCCTGGCAGGGCCAGCGCCTGGCGCCGAACATCTGCTACGAGGATCTGTTTGGCGAGGAACTGGCCGCGCGCTTTGTCGATGCGGGGCAAGCGCCGACGGTGTTTGTCAATGTCGGCAACATTGCCTGGTTCGGCAACACCGTGGCCATTGACCAGCATCTGCAGATTTCTCGCATGCGCGCGCTGGAGTTTGGCCGGCCGATGATTCGGGCCACCAACACCGGTGCCACCGTCATCATCAACCGCCGGGGCGAGGTCACGCATGCGCTGCCGCGCCACACGCGGGGCACGCTGAGCGGCGACGTCCAGGGCCGGAGCAGCATCACACCGTATGCCTGGTGGGCCGGGCGTTTCGGGCTCTGGCCGCTGTGGGGCCTTGGCCTGGCGGCGCTTGGGCTGGCGCTGCTTTTCAGGCGCAGGGGCTGAACCGTGGCCGCGTAAAATGTATTTTTGTGCAAGGCCACCCCCGGCATTGCCTACGCCATGACTTTTCGGTGCCTTGACGCGGCACCTGCCCTCAAAAACAACAATTCCTATGCTCACTTTCCAGCAAATCATCCTGAAGCTGCAGTCCTACTGGGCTGACCAGGGCTGCGCACTTTTGCAACCCTACGACATGGAAGTCGGCGCCGGGACGTCGCACACCGCTACGTTTTTAAGAGCGCTGGGCCCCGAGCCGTGGAAGGCGGCGTATGTGCAGCCGAGCCGCCGCCCGAAGGACGGCCGTTATGGCGACAACCCGAACCGCCTGCAGCACTATTACCAGTACCAGGTGGTGCTCAAGCCGGCGCCCTCGAATATTCTGGAGTTGTACCTCGGCAGCCTGGAAGCGCTGGGGTTTGACCTGAAGCAAAACGACATCCGTTTTGTCGAGGACGACTGGGAAAACCCGACGCTGGGCGCCTGGGGCCTGGGCTGGGAAGTCTGGCTCAACGGCATGGAAGTCACCCAGTTCACCTATTTCCAGCAGGTCGGCGGCATCGACTGCAAGCCGGCCACCGGCGAGATCACCTACGGCCTGGAGCGCCTGGCGATGTACCTCCAGGGCGTGGACAACGTCTACAACCTCGTCTGGACCGACGGCCTCAGCTATGGCGATGTCTACAAGCAGAACGAG
>JBBSRS010000101.1:0-8055 GCA_038242795.1 Burkholderiales bacterium | reverse complement strand
GTTGCTTTGGAGGATTTGAGGTTGAAGGCATTAGGCACTTTCATATCCAAGAAGCCTTTGCGGCTGGTGGATTTACGAGGGTTTGAAGAGCAGTACCCAGTGTTGCAGTCACAGCGGATTCAGCATACACAAGCGTTTGCCGAGGAGTGCTTTGGCGAAGGCTATGACGGCATCTTCTACGCCTCAACGCAGCATCCGCACCATGAGTGTGTGTGCTTGTTTGAGGCAGGTGCCAAGAAGCTGGGCTTTGTGGAGTCTTGGCATCTGGTGAGGCCGGGCACGAATATCCTGCATCGCGCAGTGGTTGAGGCTGCGCGACGGTCTGGAGTAGAGATTACCTGACGTTAAGAAAACCCCCGATGCGTAATGCCAGTCAGTTAAGCCACTGACTGGCATTTTTCTTCGGATTCTTGCTTTGAGTTCTTTTCACAGCTCTGGGCTGTGGCGGTAACACAAACAAGTGCGCTTGTTGCAGAAGCTGTCTGCGGTAAACGACCGCAACCAGCCTGAACCGGGCACAGAGAGCTTCAATTCGATCGTCGGCTTCTTGGCCATTAGCCGACAGCCAAACCGAAACACGTCCAACTTCTGGCTTTTTCTTCGCTTCGGCGGTTTGTCCCCTGCATTCCTGCTGCCACCCGTTCTGGCTAAGCTTTACCTTTTTAGAACCGTTTGGCCGCAGCGCAGGTTGCCAGAAAGCCTGTTTATCTTTATTTTTTAATAAAAAAGTCTCTATGCGCATGTCCTGCATGCGCAAGCAGCTATCTTTTAAGTAGCAAATAAACCCGCTCAACGCCCCTCGAACTTAGGCTTGCGCTTCTCAATAAAGGCCTGCATGCCTTCCTTCTGGTCGCGCGTGGCAAACAGCAGCTGGTTGGCCTTGCGCTCCAGCATCAGTGCGGTTTCCAGTGACGCATCAACGCCGGCCAGTACCACTTCCTTGATTTGCATCACTGCCAGCGGCGGCATGCTGGCGATCAGGCTGGCCATTTTCAGGGCTTCGGGCAGCACCTGGTCGTCGGCAAAAACCTGGCTGACCAAGCCCATGATTTGCGCGTCGCTGGCGCTGACGGGCTTGCCGGTCAGCAGCATGCGCATGGCGTTGAACTTGCCCACGGCGCGCACCAGGCGCTGCGTGCCGCCGATGCCGGGCATGATGCCGATGCGAATTTCCGGTTGCGAAAAGCTGGCGCTTTCGCCGGCCAGGATGATGTCGCAGTGCATCGCCAGCTCGGCGCCGCCGCCAAAGGCGTAGCCGCACACCGCCGCAATGATGGGCTTGGGGCAGCGCTCGATGGGTGCCCAGACGCGCTCGGTGTGGCGCTGCATGATTTCAATCGGGCCAGCGCCCTCCAGGCTCTTGATGTCGCCGCCGGCGGCAAACACTTTTTCGCCGCCCGTCAGCACGATGACGCGCACTTGCGGGTCGGCCGTCAACTGGGTGAAGGCGTTTGACAGCAGCGCCTGCAGGTTCAGACTGAGCGCGTTGGTGGCTTGCGGGCGGTTCATGCGCACCACGGCCACGCCGTCGCCGGGGTAGTCGATCAGCAGTTCGCTGGCGGTTGCCTCCGTGGCGTGGGCGTGAGAAGCCGGTGAAACCGGTGAAGCGGAAGGAGAAGCGGAAGGAGAAGGTTCGAGACGCATGCGCAAATCCTGCGGGTAATGAAGCTGTCCGATGATGGTTTTGTCAGCGCGGAGTTACATCGTCTCTTTGGACGTATCTGGCGGGCCTGCCGGTGCCTAAATTGGGCGGCATGAACCCTCAAAGCGAATCAACCCCACACGCTCCGCCGGTCAACGGCACCTCCATCCACTACTGGGAAGATATTGCGCTGGGCCAGCCCAGGGAATCGGCGCAGACGTTTTCCTTGACGGCGCAGGCCATCAAGGAGTTTGCCCTGGTGTGGGATCCGTTCGGGCCGCATATCGACGAGGCGGTTGCCGCGCGCTCGCCCATCGGCGAAGTGTTTGCCGCTGGCGTGCATTTGCTGTCGATTCTGATTCGTCTGAGCCACACCGTGCCGCATGAAGAAAGCGCATCGATTGCGGCGCGCGGCTGGGACCAGGTTCGCTTTCACCGGCCGGCGGTGGCGGGCGACATCTTGCGCACGCGCGTCACGCAGCTGGAGCGCCGGGACGACCGCCGCCCTGAACGCGGGCTGATGGTGGCGCGCTTCGAGTTGCTGAACCAGCGCGATGAAGTGGTGGTGAGCCTGTTGAATAACGTCGTCATGCTGCGCCGGCCGGTGGTCAATGGCTAGCACTTTGCGCCTCACCCGCTTTGCAGTCACCACAGCCGCCGCAGCCGGTATCGTCCTTTTGGACGTATCTGTGTCGGCTGCCAATCCGTAAATTTGCACCCATGAACCAGAACAACGAATTTGACAAACGCGTGGTGCTCGTCACCGGCGGCACCAAGGGCATAGGGCGCGGCATTGCCGAGGGTTTTCTGGCCGAAGGTGCCACGGTGGTGGTGTGCGCGCGCACTGCGCCCGACACCCCGCCGAGCGCTGGCGGACGCAGCGCCGAATTTTTGCCCTGCGACGTGCGCGAGGCCGCTGCCGTGCAGGCGTTGGTGGCCGACATCGTGCAGCGCCACGGCCGGCTCGATGTGCTGGTGCACAACGCTGGCGGCAGCCCGCCGGTCGACTCGGCCACCGTGTCGCCGCGCTTTCATGAAGGCGTGATCCGGCTGAACTTCACGGCGGCGCTGCACATGGCGCAGGCCGCTAACGCTGCCATGCAGACGCAAGACACGGGCGGCGTGATTGTCTTCATCGGCAGCGTCAGCGCGCTGCGGCCTTCGCCCGGCACGGCGGCTTACGGCGCGGCCAAGGCGGCGGTGCTGAGTCTGGCGTCGTCGCTGGCGGTCGAGTGGGCCCCCAAGGTGCGCGTCGTGGCCGTCAGCCCGGGCCTGGTGCGCACCGAGCAGTCGCACTTGCATTTTGGCGACGACGCGGGCATTGCCGCCGTCGGCGCCACGATTCCGGCCGGCCGCATGGCCGAGCCTTCCGACATTGCCCAGGCTTGCGTGTTCGTGGCGTCGCCGCGTGCAAGTTACCTGAGCGGAACCAATGTGCTGCTGCATGGCGGCGGCGAAAAGCCGGCCTTTCTGGCAGCAGCGCAAGCGGGCAACTCCTGATGGCGACGGTGCCTGCGGGAACAACTGAATCAAACCAACGAAGGAGCATGGCTTTGGCTGAGCATGAATGGATGAAGAACGTCCGCGCCCTGGTGGGCAAGGAATACGGGCGGGTCTACGCCTGGGACAAGATCAACGCGCCCATGATTCGCCAGTGGTGCGAAGTCATGGGTGTGGACGCTGCGCGCTACACCGCCGGCGGCGCCGTCACCGCGCCGCCGGCGATGCTGCAGGTGTGGTGCATGGAGGGCTTGACGCCCAACAACTACCCGCCCGGCTCGACCACCGAAAATCCTTACGAAGCGCTGGTGCTGATGGAAGCGCAGGGCTTGGCATCGGTGGTGGCGGTGAATTCCGAGCTGACCTTCGGACGCGACGTGGTGGAAGGCGAGCGCTTCTACTACACCACGCGGCTGGACGCCATCAGCGCCGAGAAAACCACCGCCTTGGGCACCGGCTTTTTTGTCACGCTGGTGATGAGTTTCTTCTCGCAAAAGCCCGAAGGCGACGAGGAAGTGGGGCAGTTGCTGTTCCGCGTCTTCAAGTTCAAGCCGGCCAACCCGGTCAAACGGCCGGATGCCGCCGCCGACAAAGAAAAAGCTGCAGCGCCTGCCGCACCTGCCGCACCGGCCGCACCTGTAGTGGCCAAGCGCCCGATGCCCGGCATCAGTGACGACACGCGCTTTTTCTGGGAAGGTGCGCGCGCCGGCAAGCTGCTGATCCAGCGCTGCAAGGGCTGCGCCACCTTGCGCCACCCGCCCGGCCCGGTCTGCCCGAGCTGCCATTCGTTTGAATGGGACACGGTCGAAGCCTCTGGGCGCGGCACGGTGTATTCCTTCGTGGTGATGCATTACCCCGAAGTCGCCCCATTCGATCACCCGAATCCGATTGTTCTGGTCGAGCTGGAAGAGGGCACGCGTCTGATTTCGCAAATCGTCGGCATTGCGCCTGGCGACGTGAAGATAGGCCAGGCGGTGCAGGTCGAATTCAACACATTCAACGACGGCGAGCTGGTGCTGCCGCAGTTTCGCGCTGTAACGGCCCAAGAAGGAGTGACCGCATGAATTTCGAACTGACTGAAGACCAGCGTGCATTTGCCGAAATGGCCCAGGGCCTGTTTGCCGACTTTTGCGGCGACGACCAGCTGCGTGACCACGACGCCTCCGGCGCGCCGTTCATGCAGGACCTGTGGCAGCAATGCGTGGCCGCCGGCCTGAACACCGTGATGGTTGCCGAAGCGCAGGACGGCCTGGGCATGGGCATGACCGAACTGATGGCGGTGCTGGAGCAGCAGGGTCGCGCCCTGGCCCTGGTGCCGCTGTGGGAGCCGCAACTGACGCTGGCGGCATTGGCAAAATTTTCGCCGGCGGCGCTGCCGCAGGTGCTGGACGATGCGCTGTCGGGCAAAGCACCGGTGGCGCTGTCGCTGCAGTCGCTGTCGCAGTCGCGCGGCCCGTCGCTGGAGCTGGTGCGTGCGGGTGACGGCTGGACCTTGAAGGGTCAGGCCAGCGCCGTGCCGCTGGGTGCGCAGGCACGCCACGCGCTGCTGGCTGCCGACGCCGAAGGCCAGATGCGCCTGGTGCTGGTTGATTTGACACAAGCCGGCGTGCAGCGCACCGAAGGCATGGACCAGCACCACCAGTCGGTGGCTGACCTGGCGTTTGATGCTCTGGCGGTGGTAGCCGACAACGTGTTGCCG
The DNA here is from genome assembly GCA_038242795.1 of Burkholderiales bacterium. Lineage (GTDB taxonomy): Bacteria > Pseudomonadota > Gammaproteobacteria > Burkholderiales > Burkholderiaceae_C > Polaromonas. Next base: position 3,214 of record JBBSRS010000101.1, on the reverse strand, counting down.
GTTGAAGCCACCGGCTGGGTCGAGCAGCGCGCGATTGCCTGCCTGGCGGCATTGCAACTGGGCGTGACGCAAGAGCAGCTGCGCCGCACGGTCGAATACGTCAGCGAGCGCCAGCAGTTTGGCCGCGCCATTGGCACGTTTCAGCTCGTGGCCGGCCAGATGGCCGACGGCTACATCGCCGTCGAGGCGCTGCGCACTTCGCTGTGGCAACTGGTCTACCGGCTGGATGCCAACCTGGGCGCCGCGCCGCAGGCCTGGGCCACGCGCGCGCTGGCCAACGACACCGGCCACCGCGCCGGCCACCTGGCGCAGCACGTGCATGGCGGCATTGGCGTGGACATCACCTACCCGATTCACCGCTTCCTGTTCTGGAGCCGCGCGCTCGGCCTGGCGCTGGGCGGCACCGAGCACCACCTGGCCCGGCTGGGTGACTGGCTGGCCGACAACGACACCCTCGGATGGAAATATGACGCCGCCGAAGACGACAACGGCAACGCCACCCCTAATCCAACCAACACCCGTGAGGAGGCCGACCATGCCGAAGTTTGACGACATTGCAGTGGGCGCAGAGTTGCCCGCATTGACCGTTCCGGTGACGGTGGCGCTGGTCACCGGTGGGGCGATGGCCACGCGCGACTACTTTCCCGGCCATCACGATCTGGAGGCCGCGCGCGAACTCGGTTCGCCGCACATCTTCATGAACATCCTGACCACCAACGGGCTGGTGCAGCGCTTTATTGACGACTGGAGCGGTCCCCAGGGACACATGCGCGATCTGAAGATCAAGCTGGGCGCGCCCAACTATCCGGGCGACAGCATGACGATCAGCGGCGCTGTTACCGACAAGCGTGACTCCGACCGCACGGTCGAAGTCACGCTCAAGGGCGCCAATTCCATGGGCAACCACGTCACCGGCACGGTGCGCGTTTCCCTGCCTTGATGCCGTATTGCCAGGAGCACACATTTTGATGAACGATCTCTCAATTTCCGGCCGCGCCTCTATTGCCGGCCTGGGCACCACCGAGTTTTCCAAGAACTCCGGCCGCACCGAACTGCGCCTGGCGATGGAAGCGACGCTGGCCGCGCTGGCCGACGCCGACATCGACCCGAGCGAAGTCGATGGTTTCTCGTCCTACACCGTGGACAAGGTGCCTGAGTACGAAATCGCCCGCCTGTTGGGCGCGAAGGACGTGAAGTTTTTCTCGCAAGTGCCGCACGGCGGCGGCGCAGCCTGCGCGCCGGTGCTGCATGCGGCGATGGCCGTGGCCACCGGCATTGCCAAGACGGTGGTGGTGTACCGCGCGATGAACGAGCGCAGCTGGTACCGCTTTGGCAATGGCAACTACGGCTTCGGCTCGTCGCCGATTTTCGAAAACATCAACTACGGCTGGTACATGCCCTACGGCTTTCACACGCCGGCCTCCTGGGTTGGCATGTTTGCCCAGCGCTACATGCACACCTACGGCGCAACCAGCGAAGACTTTGGCCGCGTGGCCGTGGCAGCGCGCGACTTTGCCGCGACCAACCCGGCGGCGTTTTTCCACGGCAAGCCGATCACGCTCGAAGAGCACCAGGCGTCGCGCTGGATCTGTGAGCCGCTGCACCTGCTGGACTGCTGCCAGGAATCCGACGGCGCGGTGGCCATGATCATCACGTCCACCGAACGGGCACGTGATCTGAAGCAAAAGCCGGTCGTCATCAAGGGCGCGGCGCAGGGCATCAGCGACGGCCAGCAAATCATGACCTCGTACTTTCGCGACGACATCACCGGCCTGCCGGAAATGGGCCTGGTCGCCCAGCAGCTCTGGCAGCAAAGCGGCCTGTCGGCCGAGGACATCCAGACGGCAGTGATCTATGACCACTTCACGCCTTTTGTGTTGCCGCAGCTTGAAGAGTTCGGTTTCGTCAAGCGTGGCGAAGCCAAAGACTTCATTCGCGCCGGCCACCATGCGCGCGGCGGAAAGCTGCCCATCAACACCCACGGCGGCCAGCTGGGCGAAGCCTACATCCACGGCATGAACGGCATTGCCGAGGGCGTGCGCCAGGTGCGCGGCAGCGCGGTCAACCAGGTGGCCGATGTCCACAACGTGCTGGTCACAGCCGGCACTGGCGTCCCAACCAGCGGCCTGATTCTGGGCGATGCCTGAAGCCAAGCAAGGAAAAACACACCATGTTCATTGATCTCACCCCCGAACAGCACGCCCTTCGCCTGAAGGTGCGCGACTACTTCAACCACCTGATGACGCCCGAGCTGCGTCTGGAGCTGCGCGGCTCCGAAGGCGGCGACACCTACCGCCAGACGATTCGCCAGATGGGCCGCGACGGCTGGCTGGCCGTCGGCTGGCCCAAAGAACACGGCGGCCAGGGCCTGAGCGCCACCGAGCAGCTGATCTTTTTTGAAGAAGCCAACATTGCCGGCGCGCCGCTGCCCTTCGTGACCATCAGCACCGTCGGCCCGGCACTGATGGAAAACGGCACGGCCAAGCAAAAAGAACAGTTTTTACCCGGCATTGCCGCCGGCGAAACCATCTTTGCCATTGGCTACTCCGAGCAGCAAGCCGGCTCCGACCTGGCCACGCTCAAGACACAGGCCAAGCTGGAAGGCGACTTGGAGACCGGCCACTTCGTGGTCAACGGCGCCAAGCTGTGGACGTCCGGCATTGAGTCGGCCGACCATGTCTGGCTGGCCGCGCGCACCAGTCCCGATCTGGCGCGCCACAAGGGCATCTCCATCATGATCCTGGACACCAATGCGCCAGGCTTTTCCCACACGCTGATCAAGACCGTCGGCAATTTCACGGCAGCCACCTATTACGACAACGTCGAAGTGCCTGCCGACCGGCTGGTGGGCGAGTTGCATGGCGGCTGGAAGCTCATCACCGCGCAGCTCAACCACGAGCGGCTGGGCCTGGGGTCGTGGTCGGACAAGGTGTTCGGCCCCTTCACCCGCGTGCTGCAGTGGGCCAAGGCGCGCGACGAGCAGGGCCGCCGCGCCATTGACCAGCCCTGGGTGCGGCGTTCGCTGGCCGAGTGCTACACGCGCATGGAAGCCATGCGGCTGATCAACTTCCGCATTGCTTCCGACCTGGAATCTGGTGGCATGGACGTGGCGCTGGCATCGACCACGAAAGTCTATGGCTCGGAAAGCGTGCTGGAAATCTTGCGCAAGCTGATTGACATCGTCGGCGCCAGCGCCCTGGTGCGTGCCGGCTCC
>JBBSRS010000100.1:0-8115 GCA_038242795.1 Burkholderiales bacterium | reverse complement strand
CCAATACTGAGCCATTGAATTTTCAATATTCAAAAGCACAGTCAACACAGAAAATATCGTGAAATAAGTGAACCAGTCTATTTTTAATTTTTTTACCAAAAATATAATGCATTGCAGAAATATCAAAGTAAATACTGGAAACAAAAGCAAGCCAAGCCATCCAAAGTCAACGACGCCTGCGGTAAGAATAGTGTTGGCTTCGTCATTGACAGGCAGGCCGATTTTCGGATGGATAAGATCCTCATCAACCATAAAATTCTTTGCGCCAATGAAAGCAGAAGGGATGCTGACCAGCAGAGTTGCATAGACTGCTTGACCCGAAAACCAGTTGTTAAAGTTCATTCTGTCGATGATCTGGGAAAGGTATCGCAAAACAAAAGGCCGGTCCAAAGAATTTTCAGTCAGCTGATAATCCAAATCATATTTGGCTGGATGCGTGAAAACATCAAAACCAATCTGTAACATCTGCAAGGGATCATTGATACCAGGGGACAAGTCCCATGCTGCAATCCGGAATGCATAGAAAAGCTTTACCCCTAAGTAGGCAACTGGAAACACTGCCGCCGAGAAAAGCAATTTTTGTCTCCAGGAAGATCGTCCTGAAGCATCAAAGGCATAAAAAATCAGATACAGGAATGCCATGTACACAAGCATGCGCCTTGCTTGCGTAAAGGTAATGATCCACAGCGTAATGGCCAAGGCATAAAACAACCATCGATTAAAACGGCTCATTTCATGATTTCCCGATGCTAGAAACATGGCCAGTATTCCAGCGGGCATGATGGAAAAATACACAATGGATGCAAAAGGCGATATCGAATGATTGCTGCCCTCAACAAAAATAATGCCTTGGAACTGCATCAAGCCGGTTGCAATGCAATAAATAGCCGATCCCGTCACGAAAATAATCATCCACAAACCTTCCCGGATTTGTTTTTTACTCAGGATGGGAAATTCGATTTTTGCAGGAAACAATTGACCCAGGAAAAACAGGATGGCCGATGCGAACGCAACGCTGGCGAGAGCCACTGAAAGCGAGTATTGGTTAAGGCTGAAGTAATGCGCCACATCAATTGATTTCAGCGAATATATCTTCAATTGTGTTGTGAGGCTGCTGAGTGCATAGGCAATTAGCAAAGATGTCGCAAAAAAATCAAAAAGACATATCTCGGTAGGTGTTTTTACATATTTATAAACGTTATAGATTGCAACAGCGCTCAGGATTACCGAAGCGAAAAAAAATACTATTGCATTCTCACCGCCAGCAAGCAATATTAGACCTGAATACATCACCACGAAAAAGACGATTGAAAGGTATTTCATATGTCACCTGAATAAAAATCTTAATCAATCGGCTCAAGATTATTTTTGTTTCTTTTAATAATTTCAGCCAATAGATAACTGGTGGTTGAATTGTACTGAGGCAATTTCAGTTTAAAAATTGGATAAGCGGCAACACTTGAAATGCCAGAAACACCGAGAGGCAAATTCCTCCAGATGGAAGAAGCCAATGAAAAACGGCCACTGAAAACCTGACGGGCAAACCGTGAAAACCGGGGTGAAAACACATGAATCGTCCAATGGCGCTTGAGGATCTGAAGCAGCAACGGATCCACCTCTTTGGAAATAATTTCAAGTATTGAATTGACCTGTGGATCTATTTGATTTGTTTGTGTGAGCACACAGGAATCCTGCATTTTATGAATGCGTTCAAAAACCAGTTCCTCATTCTGCAGCCATATTCCGAAGGTTCTTGCGACACGGTGCCAACCTTCGTAATCACCAGCAGACGGGTATTTCAAATCAAACCCGCCCTCCTGCAGTACCAACTTTGGGCGGCAAGCGGCCCGGCAAATATTTCCCACGAAATTACCGAAGGTGGCAAAAGCCAATATTGCTGCAGCGGGCTCAAGCTTGGAGGGCAACTGGTTTTCCCACCGCAATATTCCACGTTTTGAATACCGAATTTTGTCACCCTGCGCCCAGCAGCGACTCACGGCGCAATCTGGCCGCTCCTCCATGAATTGGGCCGTGCGCTCCAGCCCGCCACTCAACAGCATGTCGTCGTGGCCCAGAATCTTGGCGATAGGCGCCTGCGCCTGGGCTAGCAGAAAATTAAGGTTGCCCATGATTCCAAGATTCGACGGTTGTTCATAGACTCTGATGCGCGGGTCAGACAAGGTTCTCAGATAATCCCGAGTGCCATCCTTTGAACCGTTGTCGCTGATCACCAGTTCCCAATCCTGGCATTCCTGAGCCAGGACCGATTCAATCGCTTGGGCGATATAGGGAATTCCGTTGTAAACAGGAATGAGTACTGAAATTCGCATGATTGATGCCTCTGGACTCTGGACTCTGGACTTTAAAAAAAAATCAGCTGGTGCTGTCAATGGTCTTGTTTAGCCGCTTGCGCAACAGGTGGGGCAAAAATCGAACGGCTTGCGCGGATGCACTTTTTCGTGCAATCGACGGTAGTTTTGCCCAATAAGCGATCAGGACCAAAACCTGGGCGATCAATGCAAGCACAAGGCAAAGGCCTGCATACGAGTGAAAACCAATGATGACAGCCATGCCGGCACCTGCGACAGCAAGGGATGAAGAGGCATTGACAAAGGCTGAAGTTGGCCACCGCATCCCAACGCCCGAGAGCCATTGCCGTGCAGCATGAACATAGAAATACAAGCTGATAATCTCTCCAAGCAGCAGGGCCAGTGCTGCACCCCTGACACCCATCAGTGGAACCAACAGATAGATTCCTCCAATCGTGATGACCGTGGCAATCGTTGAAACCAGGACTTGCTGACGGATCAGGTTATTTCCTGTCACTACGGCTATGGCAGGTTGTGCCAGTGCATAGACCAGCACAGCCAGCGAGAGCAAGGCAAACAAAATCGGATCGAATTCGATCTTGCCTTGTGTCCACATGGGAAAAAGTACAGGTGCTGCGTATTGAATGACCAGGACCGCGGGCACCAGCACCACGCACAGCATCAACCAGATGACTGAAAATGCACTTTCTGTGCGTGGCTGATCGCGATTGCCCAAAAATGCCATCAGTTCAGGCATCAAAGGGCCGGTAATTGTTCCCACGCCCTGCAAGGCGAGATTGGCACCGGTTCGCATGGTCGAAAAGGCAATCATCTGCACCATTCCCGTCAGAGGCACCAAAATAAACCGTACCCCTTGCTGGCGCAGTATTTCAAGTCCGGATTGAACGCCAAGTGCAAGCGATGCAAAAAATCTTGAAAATCCTTTTGACATGTCGAGTTTTCTGACCAACAGGTTTTCACGACGTGCTATTCGAAAAAGAACGATGCCCAGTGCGCAGTGGCACAGAAAGTTGACGAGGCATGTGACCGCCGTGGTTTCTACCAGTCCCGCTCCAAAATACACAGCAGCCACGGACCCAGCCGTTGAAAGCATGGCGAACAAAACACCGCTCCAGGCTGACACAGGAAAGTAACCGAACGGGTTCAAAGCGCGCCCAAGCAAACCTGTGAATGTGTAGGTGAGCGCCCAGGTGCCGCAGGTCAGTAAAAGCGATGTTTCAAAAGGCTCCATGCTTGCCCCGTCCATTCCCACCCAAGCACTGATGTTTCCGGAAAGTGTCAAGGCGCAGATCACAAGAAAAGTGACGATGGCCACGAGGAACGCCACGGCGACGCCGGTCAAAAATACTTCGCCGATTTCCTTGCGCTTCAGCCTGCCTATTTTCAGAAATTCATTGCCAAGGTAGTTGTGATGGGCAATATCAAATATGGTCAAAAAAGTGACAATGCTCTGCACCAGAATCCACGCACCATAGGTTTCAACGGACCAATAATGCAAGTAAACAGGCAAGGCGATGATCTGGCTGAAGATTGTCACCCCAATCCGCATCCATGAGGCCAGGCTTCCAGACACCACTCTTTTGATGGCTGAACCCTTTTTCATTTCAGCATGCCATGGGATGCCAAGACGTTGTCAGGACTGTTGCACGGCAAGAGGGTGCATCGGCATGCGGTATTCAAATAAGAATAAAAATGAAATGACATGTGCGCTTTTGCTGGTTGCAGCAACACCCAAAAGCTTGAAGACAAGTTTTTGGGTATTCAGCTGTTGCAAGTTTTATTCAAACTCGACTTGTCGGCATTGCCGGGGAACGTTAAACAACGGTGAATAACAATCAGGGGTTTGCTGACGGCGAAGCATGCATGCCATTCGCATGGTTGTTGGGTGCCGCCATGGATGAAACATCTCTCAACCAGGGATTGGAAAATTCATTGGCCGCTTGCTTTTTTTCTTTCACCACAATCGAAACCGGCGAAATTGATTCAGTTTTGCAGTAATCCGCGTAAGCCAGCGCTAAACCTGCTTCCAGATCAACCTTGGCATGCCAGCCCAGATTTCGCAGTTTTGAGGACTCCAGAAGCTTGCGAGGCGGACCATCGGGTTTGCTTTTGTCAAAGCTGATCGTGCCGGTGTACCCCACAACCTTCGCCACCAAAAATGCCAGGCCGGCGATGTCGATGTCGCTGCCGAATCCGACGTTGATGTGGCTTTGCGCGGGTTTGGTGTGTGCGTCATAGGTCGCTTTGTCAATATCCATGACGTGCACACTGGCCGCGGCCATGTCTCCCACGTAGAGAAACTCGCGCATTGGCGTTCCTGAACCCCATATCGCCACGTCCGGCGTCTGCTGCACCTGGGCTTCATGAAAACGACGGATCATCGCGGGAATGACATGGCTGTTTTCAAGATGGTAGTTGTCGCCGGGACCGTACAGGTTGGTCGGCATGACGCTGCGGTAGTCAGTGCCATGGCTTTTGCCGTATTGGCGGTTGTAGCTTTCGCAAAGCTTGATGCCTGCGATTTTGGCAATTGCGTAGGGCTCGTTGGTAGGCTCCAACGGGCCGCTCAGCAACACATGTTCAGCCATGGGCTGCGGTGCCATGCGAGGGTAGATACAGCTGCTGCCCATGAACAGCAATTTTTGTACACCGGCATGCCAGGCTTCGTGAATCACATTGGCCTCCATCATCAGGTTTTGATAGATGAACTGGGCAGGATAGGTGTCATTGGCATGAATTCCGCCTACTTTGCCTGCGGCAAAGTAAACCTGATCAATCTTTTCCGTGGCAAAAAAATGGCGGACGGCACCTTGCTGGGTCAGGTCGAGTTCAGCCTTGGTGCGGGTCACGATATGTTTTCGTCCATTGGCAACCAAGTGGCGCATTACCGCACCACCGACCATTCCGCGATGGCCAGCCACGAAGATTCTGGGTTCATTGAGCATGCTGTGGGTCACTCCGCGCTGACGATGGTTGGATAGCCGTGCGTTTTCAGCAACGCATGGCGACGGGCATGGTCCAGGTCATGGGCCACCATTTCTTCGATCAACTGGTCCAGGGTGATTTCCGGCACCCATCCCAGCGAATCCCTGGCCTTCCCAGCGTCGCCCAGCAGGGTTTCGACTTCTGTCGGGCGGAAGTAGCGCGGGTCGATCTTGACAATGACGTCGCCCACGGCCAAGGCAGGTGCGTTGTCGCCACTGATGGCCTGCACCATGCCGACCTCGTCAAGACCACGCCCTTCAAAAACCACGGTGATGCCGAGTTGCGCCGCGCTGCGCGTGATGAAGTCGCGCACGCTGACCTGCTGCCCCGTGGCGATCACAAAATCTTCCGGATGATCCTGTTGAAGCATGAGCCACTGCATGCGCACATAGTCGCGGGCATGTCCCCAGTCGCGCAAGGAGTCGATGTTGCCCATGTACAGGCAGTTCTCCAGCCCCAGTGCAATGTTGGCCAGGCTGCGCGTGACTTTTCGGGTGACAAAGGTCTCGCCGCGGCGCGGGCTTTCATGGTTGAAAAGAATGCCGTTGCAGGCGTACATGCCGTAGGCTTCGCGGTAGTTGATGGTGATCCAGTAGGCATACAGCTTGGCCACCGCGTAAGGACTGCGTGGGTAAAACGGCGTGGTTTCCTTCTGTGGGATTTCCTGCACCATTCCGTACAACTCGGACGTGGACGCCTGGTAAAAGCGCGTTTTCTTCGTCAATCCCAGGATGCGAATGGCTTCCAGCAGCCGCAGTGTGCCCAGGGCATCAACGTCGGCGGTGTATTCGGGCAACTCGAAGCTCACCGCCACATGGCTCTGGGCGCCCAGGTTGTAGATTTCGTCTGGCTGGGTCTGCTGGACGATCCGGATCAGGTTGGAGCTGTCGCTCAGGTCGCCGTAGTGCAGCACAAAGTTTCGGTTGTTGATGCACGGGTCCTGGTAGATATGGTCGACACGCGTGGTGTTGAACAAGCTGGCGCGCCGCTTGATGCCGTGCACCAGGTAGCCTTTGGCCAGCAGGAATTCAGCCAGATAGGAGCCATCCTGGCCGGTGATGCCGGTGATCAGGGCGACTTTTTGGGTATTGTTTTTGTTCATGTAGGTGGCGATGTGAAGGGGCAGGCCTCAAGCCCGTTTTTTGGTCAGTTCAACCGGAATCACGCGTCCGTAGCTGTCTTCGTAGCGTTCGATGTCGTCCTCACCCAGGTAACTTCCTGACTGCACTTCGATCATTTCCAGCTGTGTTTTGCCAGGGTTGTGCAGGCGGTGAAGCTCGCCGATGGGAATGTAGGTGGACTGGTTTTCAGTCAGCAAAAAGGTTTCATCGCCCCGGGTCACTTTGGCGGTGCCCTTGACGACAATCCAGTGTTCGGCCCGGTGGTAGTGCTTTTGCAGGCTCAGAATTCCGCCGGGCTTGACAACGATGCGCTTGACCTGGAACCGTTCCCCCATGTCGATGCTGTCGTACGAGCCCCAGGGACGGGAAACCTTGCGATGAATGGCGGCTTGAGGCGTCCGGCGCGCTTCGAGTTCAGCCACCACGATCTTTACGCTTTCGGCATGGCTTGAAGTCGCCACCAACACCGCATCGGGTGTGTCGATGATGAGCAGGTCATGCGTGCCCAGCGCCACCACCGGGCGGTAGGGGGCATGGATATAGGTCTTGGTCGCCTCAATGGCCAGGCCCTGGCCATCGACCCGGTTGCCATTGCCATCGGGCAGTGTCATGTCGGCCACTGCGTTCCAGCTGCCAACGTCGCTCCAGGCACCGGAAAAAGGCACCACGGCAATATTCGCGTGGTGTTCCATCACTGCGTAGTCGATGCTCTCCGAACGGCATGCGGTAAAGGCCTGCGTCTGGGGGCGAATGAACGGTTCATCGGAAACGGCCGCGTCCATTGCCTTGCGGCAACTGGCCAGGATGTCGGGGGCATGCTGGCCCAGCGCATCGAGCAAGGTGCTGGCCTTGCACAGGAAAATACCTGCGTTCCACAAGACGTTGCCTTGCAGAATCAGGTCCTGGGCTTTTTCGACCAGCGGTTTTTCAATGAAGCGCGCCACCGAATAACTGCTGTCGGAACGGAGTTCTCCCTGCTCGATGTAACCATAAGCCGTGCTGGGATAGCTCGGCTTGACGCCAAAGGAAACAATGGCACCCTCGCCGGCCGCCGACTTGCCCTGCTCCACCATGGCGGCAAAAGCCTGGGCATCGGGAATGTGATGGTCTGCCGGGCAAAACAGCAGCCATTGGTTGGGTTGCGCCTTCAAGGCCGCCAACGCCATGGCTGCCGCCGTGTTGCGCGCCACAGGCTCCAGAATCACCGAGCCGCTGACCTTGGCGGCCTGCATGGCCTCGACCACCAGATAACGGTGTTCTTCGGCGGCCACGCAAAGCACCTCGACCGCTGTGGCGCCGCCCAGCTGGGCCACTCGTTCAAGCGTCAGCTGCAAAAGGCTTTTGTTGCCGATCAGCGGGACAAACTGCTTGGGAAACGATTTGCGGGACAACGGCCAGAGGCGCGTGCCCGACCCGCCACAAAGGATGACGGGCTGCACCACGTGGTGATCGGCGGGCAATCCGCTGAAGTATTCGATGGACAGATCAGGGGCTTGAAGCATGGTGCGTACCTCAATACTGGTTGGTGGCATAACGGTGGTCGTTGAAGGCGTAGCCGCGGCTGTAGCGGCTCTTGCTGAGGTTGAGCCCGTTGAAAATCACGCCCTTGACCTGGGCACCGTTCTGCGACAGCCGCTTGCCGGACTCGTGAAGTTCACCCAGGCTGGTGACCTCTGCAT